>DASQMK010000089.1:0-2396 GCA_035645575.1 Metabacillus sp. | reverse complement strand
GCCTAAGAGACTATCTAGGTCTTCCCAAACATATACATTCATTAAAAATTAGCTGTGGGATGCATACTGTGTCCTGCCCAATCGTATTTATAGATGAAGAGGATCTTAGTTTGTCCTTAAACTTCAAGATGTACGACGAGCTGCATCTGCCACATCACACGCTGTCACTCCAAGGACAACTCATTGCCCAACAGCATCTAAAACTTGGTCCTATCATCGGTGTTCTAACAGAAGTAAGAGGGAAAGATCCTGATGTACACTTTGGTTCTATCCACGAGTTTTGTAAGGAACTCGCCATATTTTGTAAGAACAACGGTTGTTTTTTCTATATTTTTTCTTTTTCATCCTACAACAAAGACAAAATGAATGGTTATTACTTCTATCAAGATAAGTGGATAAAAGCAACAGTTCCATATCCTGATGTTGTACACAACCGAATTCATTCTCGAAGGCTAGAAAAATCAAAGAATTTCTTGGACCTTACAACCGATTTAATTGAACATAAAATCCCGTATTTTAATGATCGTTTTTTAAACAAATGGGAGGTGCATCAGATTCTTTCTGCTAATGAGCATCTTCTTCCATACCTCCCTGAAAGTCGATTATTAGAATCGAAGGAAACCTTAATAAATATGGTCACTGGGAAGAAGGATCTTTTTATTAAGCCTATTAACGGAAGCCAAGGAAAAAGGATTTTTCGAGTAAAACAAATGGATGAAAATCATTTCCACCTTGATTTCACGACCTTTTCAGGTGATATCAATAACGAATATGAAAGCTTTGATGAACTATTTCGAGCTTTATACCCTAGATTAAAGAAAGAAGGCTTTCTTTTACAAGAAACGATTCCGCTTAAATCCTACAAAAATCGCACACTAGATTTTCGGTTTTTATGTCATAAAAAGGACCACCACCATTGGAAGGTTACTTCTGCTGTTGCAAGGGTGTCAGCAGATCAACAATTTGTCGCAAATTTAGCGAGAGGTGGAGAGGTATACAGGATAAAAGAATTGCTACAAGAGCTTTTTGGAGAAAAAGAGGCTGGTCATTTACGGAAACTGTTGGCAGAGCTTTCATTAGAAATTGTAGAAGTCATCTGCATTCAAGCAGGTGGAGAATTCGGCGAATTTGGAATTGACCTTGCACTTGATGAAGATGGTCATCCATGGATTATCGAGGTGAATACGAAACCATCAAAATCAGAGGATGATCCTAAACTTGGAAAGGTCCGTCCTTCAGCGAAATCAATTATCTATTATTGCCAATTTCTATATGAACAGAAGTAGCCTACTGTTTAACCAAAGGGGTGTTGTGTTTGGAACAAAATACATTAGGAATAATGTCAGTCCATTTATCACATGAAAATGGATATGTGACAGAGATTGCCAAACGAAGTGCTTTATACGGAATGAATTGTGTTCGATTTGTTCCCACATCCATTGATCCTATTGACTTAACCATAACTGGTGAAACCTTTGACCCATCAACCCAAACATGGATAAACGATACTTTTTCCATTCCTCCATTTATTTATGACCGTTGCTTTTACAATCAAAGCCATGCTTCAAAAAGGTGTAAACCAATCGTAGAATGGCTGAAAAAAAATCCAACTACCACCTTTTTAGGATATGGGTTACCTGATAAATGGAAGATTTATTCTTGTATACAAAAAAATAACCATCTTAATTCATACTTGCCTGACACTGAGCTTGTCCAAACACCTGTGCAAATTCTGAGTCAATTAAAGAATGACTCATGTTGTTTATTAAAGCCGATTATTGGGTCAAGAGGGGTCGGCATTGTAGCCATCTACCAAACTCCACAAGAAATAACGATTACGTACCATAATGGTCCTGACAAAAAAACTAGAAGGTTTCATTCTATCGAACGATTTACTGAATGGTGTGACCGTCTATTAAAGCAACAAGCCTATCTTCTCCAGCCTCTCCTTACACTCGTCGATAGTGAAGGATATCCATTTGATATACGAATTCTGCTTCAAAAGGATGCTAATGGCCATTGGTCCCAAATCGAAAAGGGAGTGAGAAAAGGATACCAAGGATCATTCCTATCAAATTTAACAACTGGTGGAGAACCCATTACTTACGAGCAATGGTCAGGGCAGCTCAGCCCAAGACAGAGATTTCTACTTGAAGATGAGTTAACCACCATTACTTCACTCCTTCCGTCTCTGCTTGAGGATAGCTTTGGCCGGCTTTTTGAGCTAGGTATTGATATCGGCTATGCCAAAGACGGTTCTATCTGGGTATTAGATGTAAACTCAAAGCCTGGGAGAAAAACATTTATTGAAACAAAGCCTCAGTTAAAACAAACATTCTATGAATCTCCGTTAGCTTACTGTAAGTATTTAAAGCGCAAGCGCCTTGATCAGCCTA
>DASQMK010000088.1:0-7539 GCA_035645575.1 Metabacillus sp. | reverse complement strand
AGTATCCACGTTCAATCAACTGTGATTGAAGATACCGAAAAAGCTAATCCATACCATGCTTTTGTAGAAGAAGTTATTGAAGAAGTAAAGGAAAAAACAGATATTGATGCTGGATCTGCAGGTTTACAGATTTATACAACATTAGATCCTGATGCCCAGGATACTGTTGAGAATGTTTTAAATGGAGATGCTGTAAATTTCCCTGATGACGAACTTCAAGCGGGAATCGCCTTAATCGACACAAAGACTGGAGAAATTCGTGCTATTGGTGGTGGCCGAAATCAGCCAGTTGGTGGTTATAACTACGCTACTGATACAAGGCGCCAACCTGGTTCAACGATTAAGCCTGTATTAGATTATGGCCCTGTTATTGAGCATAAAAAGTGGTCAACTTACGAACAAATTAATGATGAACCATACACATATAGTGATGGAACTCCAATTAATAACTGGGATCGAAGCTATAAAGGTGTAATGTCTATACGGGATGCTTTAGCTGACTCTAGAAATATTCCAGCTTTAAAAGCACTCCAAGAAGTTGGATTAGAAAAAGCACAAAAATTTGCTCAAGGATTAGGTATCCCACTAGATGAAATATATGAACCATATGCTATTGGAGGATTTTCTAAAGGTGTTTCTCCTCTTCAAATGGCCGGTGCTTTCAGTGCATTTGGTAACAACGGGATTTATAATGAACCACATGCTGTTAAGAAAATTGTGTTAAGTGATGGAACAGAAATTAGTCTTGCACCAGATCCAGAACCAGCAATGAGTGATTATACAGCGTTTATGGTTACTGATATGATGAAATCTGTTGTGGAATACGGAACAGGAAAATCTGTTCAAATCTCCGGTGTAAATATAGCTGGTAAAACAGGTACAACGAATTTTACTGAAGATGATAAAGCAAAATACAATGTTCCTTCTGGAGCTGCAAAAGATGCTTGGTTTGTCGGATACAATCCAAACTATACAGCAGCAGTTTGGACTGGATATAATATTTCCAAAGATAGTGAGAAAGTATACCTGGATTCAACTGACCAAAGATTGGCGAGAGCGATGTTTAGAGAGGTATTCTTAGAAATAGCTGGTAACGACACATCCGATTTTGAACAACCAAGCAGTGTTGTTGAAAAAGCGATCGAAAAAGGCTCAAATCCTGCTGTTTTAGCTAGTAAATACACTCCAGCTAGCAGAATAACGTATGAGTATTTTGTTAAAGGATCTGAGCCAACTAAGGTATCGAAAAAATATGAAAAGCTTGAAAAACCATCCAATTTATCGATCAATTATGATCAAGTTACAAATTCCATCAGTGTAAATTGGGAATATAGTAATACAGAGAATGTTACATTTGAAGTAAAACAATCCATTGATGAGGGTCCTTATCAAGTTGTAGACAATTCAAAGAACAAGAGTTTTACAATTCCTGACGTTATACCGGGAGCAATCTATTCTTACCAAGTAGTCGCAGTAAGTGATGATAATAATAATCGCAGTGATGCTGCAGCGACAAAGGTACAGGTTCCAGAGCCTGAGGTTGATGTACCAGAATTACCTGAAGATGAGTCTGTTGAAGAGCCACAAACAGACGATGAAGCTAGTAACAATGAAAATAATGGGAACAACGGGAACAACGGGAATAACAAGAACAATCAAAATGGCAATACAGAAGATAATAACCAAGAGGATGGCCAAGGAGATCAACCTGCCGAAGATAACCAAGACCAAAATAGTGGTGAAACACCAACGTTACCAGATGTAGAAACAACGGTCCCTCCTTCCAACACAAACGGTAGTAATGAAGAAGAAGAACCTCAAGAAGGACAATAGATAAAGACATTTATTAGGAAGAACCGATCATAGAGCGGTTCTTCCTTTTTACAATGTATACGCACAAAAAAAGACTATTCCTAACGAATAATCTCTTTAAATCTGTTTTAATGCAACCGCCTTTGCAAATAACTTTTCACATTCACTAAAAAGTTGTTCTAGCTGAATAAACGCATGATATTGGGTTGGTTTAGAAATAATAAATAATAAACGTTCATCGCAGTTTACAGGCTTTCTTTGTAATTTAGAAAGTCCCATATCCGATGGGTAAAGTCCCTGTAAAGGTACCTTATTTGACCAAAATAAACAAACAATAAAGAGAGAAACACAATGGATAAGTAATCGTTCCGATTTTTCATTTTTTCCTTTTTGCTTAAATGTTTCTCTTGCTATTCCCTTTAACTTTTTCCATTCATCAAACACAATCGGAACAAAATCCTTAGGATCTTCCCAAGGATGGAATTCTAGTTTTTCATCTAGAAAAAATAACATATCAAAATAAAAAGGTTCGTCTGATAGGATTTGGATTATATCTTTACTCTCTAGTTGATGAAAATACTCTTTATTAGTATAAAAAGGTGGGTAATGAAAGGGAGAAGGAATTTTCCACATCTTCTTTTTACTTTGCATTCGATGCTTTTTCCTTTTTCATTCGCTTTTGACCCTCTCTACATAAATGTAATAATGGGCAAACCTCACATTTAGGTGATTGAGCCTTACAATGATATCTACCAAAAAAGATAAGCCTGTGGTGTGTATCTGACCATTCTTCTTTAGGTACCTTCCTCATTAGTGTTTTCTCAACTTCTAAAACTGAGTCCTTCCACCTGCATATACCAAGTCTCTTACTCACTCTCTCTACATGAGTATCCACTGCAATTGCGGGCTCACCAAATGCAACAGACATGACGACATTCGCTGTTTTTCTGCCAACCCCAGCAAGTTTAGTTAACTCTGTATGATCACTTGGTACTTCACCATTATAATGTTCGATCAATGCTTCACATAGCTTGCGAATATTTTTCGCTTTATTTCTATACAATCCAATTGATTTTATATCTGATTGTAATTCCTCAAGTGAAACTGAGAGGTAATCTTCAGGTTTTTCATACTTCTTGAATAAGTTTTTTGTTACTTTATTAACCAATGCATCTGTACATTGAGCTGATAAAGCAACAGCAATAACTAATTCGAACGGATTTTCATGTACCAATTCACAATGTGCATCAGGAAACATGTCACCTATCGTATCCAAACATTCTCGAATTTGTACTTTTGTTAACATCATTTTCACCTTCTATCAATAAAAAATAATTCTCTAATTGTCAAGCCAATTATAAAAAGGTACCTTTCTTTGATACTCCTCTTGCTGATCAGGTTTATTATTTGAATTTCCTTGATGTTGGCGGAACTTTCTTGAATGGTTCCTAGCTTGATCGATTGTCCGAATACCGTTTTTCTTCCACTCAAAAAGAATTCTGTCTATATATCTAAAATTCAGTTTTGCCGACATAACAGCTTCTCTTAGCGCAGCTTTAATAATAGTTGGATCATAATCCTCTTGATCAATCCAAATAGAAAGAGTTTCACATTCAAAAGGTGATAACGGCCGACCAAATTCGTCCTCAAAAATAGTATATAGACTTTCGTCTTCTTTTTTATTTTGCTCTTGAACTTTACGATTGTTTTCATTCATTAAATAAGTATATAGTTTGTCCCATAACGGCTTTAATGAGTAATATTCAAACAAGATTGACTCTTGTTGACTTTCTTCAATCATTAAAAAACCTTTTTGTATTAAATTTCTAAGGATGGACGTACATTCTGCCGTTGAGATGGACATATGCTCTGAAAGTTCTGTTGGAGTAGGAAATTGATTTCCGCCTTCTTTGAATTTTTTTACTTGTAATAGAAGTAAAAGCTCTTGTTCGTTTAATCCTAATTTTGCATAGTAATTTAACAAGATAACTGGAATCGATATGTTCCCTGTTTCTTGGAGATCAATAAATTGCTCTTTATTCATAAAAACACCCCTCACCTTATGGTAGTATACCATGACAAATCTCCACAATGTTACACAATTAGCTTCGGTTGTTATTCCCATTTCAGGAAATATAAAAGCGAAAAAACTGACTCTTAAAAAAGAAGTCAGTTTTTTCATTATTATGGATAAAGTCGGTTTAATAAACGTGGGAATGGAATTGTTTCACGAACATGCTCGACACCGCTTAGCCAAGCCACAGTTCTTTCTAAACCTAACCCAAATCCTGAATGTGGGACAGATCCATATTGTCTTAATTGAAGATACCAGTCATATGCTTGCTCATCTAGCTTATGTTCTTCGATGCGTTGCTTAAGTAGTTGAGCATCGTGTATTCTTTCAGATCCACCTATAATTTCACCATAGCCTTCAGGTGCAATTAAATCCGCACATAATACAACATCATCACGGTTTGGATCAGGTTGCATATAAAACGGTTTTAAGCTAGTAGGGTAATGTGTAATAAACACAGGTTTTTCAAAGCTTTCTGCAATCGCTGTTTCATGTGGAGCACCGAAATCATCTCCCCATTTAATTTCAGTAAACCCTTTTTCATGAAGGAATTTGATTGCATCATCATATGTGATTCTAGGGAATGGAGCCTTGATTTTTTCTAATTTTTCTATGTCTCTTCCTAATGTTTTTAATTCGAGAGAACAATTTTCCAGTACATTCTGTACTATGTAGGAAACATATTCTTCTTGTACTTGGAGGTTATCCTCGAATTCATAAAAAGCCATTTCAGGTTCAATCATCCAAAACTCAATTAAATGACGGCGTGTTTTGGATTTTTCTGCTCTAAACGTTGGGCCAAATGAAAAAACCTTTCCTAAAGCCATAGCAGCCGCTTCCATATAGAGTTGTCCACTTTGAGACAGATATGCATCTTCATCAAAATATTTTGTATGGAACAACTCAGAAGTACCTTCAGGTGCACTTCCAGTTAAGATAGGAGGATCTACCTTTACAAACCCTTCTTTATTGAAGAATTCGTATGTCGAACGAATAATTTCATTTCTAATTTTCATCACAGCATGCTGTCGTTTAGAACGAAGCCATAGGTGACGGTGATCCATTAGAAATTCTGTACCATGCTCTTTTGGCGTTATAGGATAATCAACTGATTCTGCAATTACTTTGAGATTGGTTATTCCTAGTTCATAACCAAATGGTGAACGCTCATCTTCTCTAACAATACCTGATATATATAATGATGTTTCTTGAGTAATTGTTTTTGCTTTCTGAAATACTTCTTCCTCTACTTCAGCCTTTACGACGACACCTTGAATAAATCCAGTACCATCTCTAAGTTGAAGGAAAGCAATTTTTCCACTGGAGCGCTTATTTGCAAGCCAAACTCCAATCGTTACTTCTTGTCCAACATATTTTCCAACTTCTGCAATTGTTGTTTTCACACTTATTCCCTCCATCAAGCACGATGTATAACTCTTTTATGTACTTTCCATCGTAATATTATACGTTTTTTTGTAAAGAGCCGCAATAAAACAAGGATAAGCCGAAACTTTCGGATAATTTAATTCTTATGAATTTTTTATTGCCATATGTTTGATAATTTTTCCATCATAAAAATTGACAAAATCAAATGTGTATCGGTCTGATTCATCTTGATATTTTACTTCCCAAATTGGAATTCCTTCATCCATACCAAGCTGGACGCTGATAATTTCAGCAGGATTGTGCTCTTGATACACAGTCTCTAATGCCTTTTCCTTTGTTATCCCAGAAGATTGTTTCTTAACTAAAATTTTTCTTTCTTTTTCAATATTAGAAATCCAAGCATAAACTTTCTGATTTTCACTGTTTGTACCTATAATAACATGATATTTTTGATCAGCACTATATGTTTTAATCTCATTAACCGTTTTAAGATTTGCTTCTTCTAAAGCAAATTGTCTCGATTGTTCATGGCCCTCTTTATACTGTTCTCTTGCTGTTAAATAGCTTGATGTTAAAATCCAAATTCCGGATATGATAATAATAATGATGATGAATAATGATATACCAACTTTTCTCTCCATAGTTTTTTACATCCTTATGTACGATATATTGTAAATACGGCTTTAGATTTATCATTTTGATCAAGAGCAAGACCAAACATTAAATCATTTCTTTTTAATGTTCTATTAAGTAAATCAACAATTTTATATAAATCATCAGAATGATCAACTGTTACCGTTGATACAATTTCAATTTTACTTTCCATGTTATATTCCTCCTACCTAACACAAATATTGTAACTTATATGTCTGAACTCTCTGGACACAATAACAATACAACAACCGATATATTGTTGTACATTGATTTAATTATAAAGTGTAAACCAAGTACCGTGGAAAATAAATTTCTCCTAACTCACACCACATTTTATAAGGCTGATACTTGTATCAGCCATTTTTTTCATTTCCCCCACTTTAACAGGCAGTAAGAACTTTTCCTCAAGCTCCTGAGTTTACAAAGAATTCAGGTGGAAGTTTCACTTTATCCAGTCATCTATAGCATGTGTTAAAAGGTGCATAGGTTTATTTTCGCTTTCAAGCTTTGGTATTGATGCTATAAAATCTCTTCCATATTTTGTAGTAAGGATCCGGTTATCTAATATAAACAAAATTCCTTTGTCATTTTCGTTTCGAATTAATCGCCCAAACCCTTGTTTGAAACGCAATATAGCCTCTGGAAGTGAATAATGATAAAAAGAATTAATCCCTTTACTTTCCAAATGGTGACAGGTAGCTGCAACAGTGGGTTCATCCGGTGACGCAAATGGAAGACGAACAATCATTAAGGCTTTTAAATGATCACCTGGAAAATCAACACCTTCCCAGAAACTGCTTGTCCCTAATAATATAGCTTTTTCAAATTGACGAAAATTTTTCGTTAACTTACTACGACTTCCACTTCCTGTTCCTTGTCCCATAATTACAAAGTCCTCAAGAGTAACATCTTCCTTTAACATCCCATATGTTTTTCGTAACATCTCATAAGAGGTAAACAGCACAAGAAGTTTGCCTTCCGTAATCTGCGCAACAGTACTAATATGAGCTGCAATTGCTTCTGAATACTCTTCAAGTGTAACATCACTAACATTTGGCATATCACTAGGGATAAACATTTTCACCTGTTTTTTATAGTTAAAAGGAGAATCAATTTGCAGCTGTTTTGGGTAAAAATCTGACAGGCCAACCGTATGTAACATGTATGTAAACGAGTTTCTTATCGTTAATGTCGCTGATGTCAGGATTGCACTTTGAACGTGAGAAAAAAATTGATCTGCTAGATACTCATTTACTTCAATAGGTTGTGCATAAATAGATACTGCATTTTTAGCCCCTTTTGTATCAATTTCAATCCATCTTACAACTGAGTTATCCTGGTCAAAAAATAAAAAGTCAATATAATTTTTATAGGTATACAACGATGAAATACTTTGCTTAAAGGCTTCCAACACTAATTTTTCTTTAATAGGCTTTGATATCATATACGATTCATTAATTCCTTGATTTTCTTTTTCCATTAAATGAACGATATCTTTTATCATGAATTGAAGTCTTTTCGCTAATTCTAATAAAGAATTCCATGTTCGGTTATTCTCCTTATCAGGAAGATAACGATAGGAGGCCCTATTTAAAGAGTTGTCTTTTTTTTGC
>DASQMK010000087.1:0-2501 GCA_035645575.1 Metabacillus sp. | reverse complement strand
GTGGACAGTTACCTGGAAATAAAGTATACCCTTGGGTTGCTGATGTTCGTGGATCAACACCTGGTGTGGGATTGATTTCACCACCTCCTCATCATGATATTTACTCTATTGAGGATTTAGCACAGCTTATCCATGATCTGAAAAACTCTAACCGCGATGCGCGTATCAGTGTTAAGCTTGTTGCCAAAGCGGGTGTTGGTACAATTGCAGCTGGTGTTGCAAAAGGTGCAGCAGACGTTATTGTCATTAGTGGTTATGATGGTGGTACTGGTGCTTCTCCGAAAACAAGTATTAAGCACACTGGTTTACCTTGGGAGCTTGGCTTAGCTGAAGCACACCAAACATTGATGCTTAACGGTTTGCGTGATCGTGTTGTATTAGAAACAGACGGTAAATTAATGACAGGTCGCGATGTAGCATTAGCTGCGATCCTAGGGGCTGAAGAATATGGCTTTGCAACAGCTCCGCTAGTTGTAATGGGTTGTATTATGATGCGTGTATGTCATTTAGATACATGTCCAGTTGGTGTAGCTACTCAAAATCCTGAGCTTCGTGATAAATTCACTGGAGATCCGGATCATATTGTAAACTACATGCGTTTTGTTGCTCAAGAAGTACGCGAAATTATGGCAGAACTTGGCTTCAGAACTATGGACGAAATGGTTGGTAGCACAGATGTACTAGAAGTTGGTGAACGTGCGAAAGCTCACTGGAAAGCTAAACATCTGGATTTATCTACACTTTTATACCAACCGGAAGGTGCTCGTACAGCTAGAATTAAACAAAACCATAAAATTGATCAGTCTCTAGATATGGTTGAAATTTTACCGATGGTTGAAGCATCTATTGCAGCTGGTTCACCGATTGATGCTTCATTTAACATTAAGAACATTAACCGTGTAGCTGGAACAATTGTTGGTAGTGAAATTTCTAAACGTTATGGTGAAGAAGGATTACCAGAAGATACAATTACACTACGATTTACTGGATCTGCAGGTCAAAGCTTTGGAGCATTCGTTCCTAAAGGTGTAACAATGCACTTAACAGGTGATGCGAATGACTACATCGGAAAAGGACTTTCAGGCGGTAAAATTATCGTTAAACCTTCAGATGACTCAAGCATTGTTGCTGCTGATAATGTGATTATCGGAAATGTTCCATTCTATGGAGCAACAAGTGGTGAAGCATATATTAACGGTCGTGCAGGTGAACGTTTTGCTGTTCGTAACAGTGGTGTAAATGTAGTTGTTGAAGGTGTAGGAGACCACGGTTGTGAGTATATGACAGGTGGCCGTGTTGTCATCCTAGGTGAAGTTGGGAAAAACTTTGGTGCAGGTATGTCAGGTGGTATTGCTTACGTACTTGCTGATAATAAAGATGAATTTAAAGCAATTTGTAATGATGAAATGATTGAGTTTGAGAGTTTAGTAGATGATAAGGAAATTGAATTCCTAAAAGAGATGGTTCAAAATCATTTACATTATACGAACAGTCCAAAAGCTCGATTTGTTTTAGACAACTGGAATGAAACACTTTCGAAGTTTGTTAAAGTCATTCCAAAAGATTACAAGCGTATGATGAATCGTATTGCTGAACAAATGGAAGCTGGACTTTCAAGTGAAGAAGCAATCATGAGTGCGTTTGAAGCAAATGCAAAATCTGAGAAAAAAGGTTCAGTGACAAAACCGTCACGTTCCAAAGCAGTAGTACAGTAGAAAGGGGAGAGGAAGATGGGGAAAGCAACAGGATTTTTAGAGTTTAAACGTGAAGAGGCAGCAGAACGTGATCCTCTCAAGCGTTTAAATGACTGGAAAGAGTATTCAGCTCCTTTCTCTGAGGAAAAGTTAAGCAGACAAGGAGCGCGCTGCATGGATTGCGGCACTCCTTTCTGTCATATTGGAACTGAGATTAATGGTTTCACTTCAGGATGTCCAATTCATAACTTAATTCCTGAGTGGAATGACTTAGTCTATCGTGGTAGATGGAAGGAAGCACTTGAACGTTTATTAAAAACAAATAACTTTCCAGAATTCACAGGAAGAGTATGCCCGGCACCATGTGAGGGTTCATGTAACGTAGCGATCTCTGACCCAGCCGTTACGATTAAAAACATTGAAAAAGCCATTATTGATAAAGGTTTTGAGAATGGATGGATTACACCGCGTATTCCTGAAAAACGTACGGGTAAAAAGGTAGCGATTGTTGGTTCCGGCCCAGCTGGTTTAGCTGCAGCAGATCAACTTAACCAAGCAGGTCACACAGTCACAGTTTATGAACGTGCTGACCGTCCAGGTGGATTGTTAACGTACGGTATACCTAACATGAAGCTTGATAAAGGTATTGTTGAACGTCGTGTAAACTTATTAACTGAAGAAGGTATTACATTTATTACGAATACTGAAGTAGGAAAAGACATTACAGCAGATGAATTACGTGCACAACATGACGCAGTGATCCTATGTGTCGGTGCTCAAAAGCAACGTGACTTACGTATTGAAGGT
>DASQMK010000086.1:0-6599 GCA_035645575.1 Metabacillus sp. | reverse complement strand
GTTGGACTATTAGCACGTACGGAAAATGATTTAATAGAAGTAGCAAAAGAAATTGAAGCATTTGGCGTGAAAACAGCCTATGCAACTGCTGATGTTTCGTCAATGGAAGAAGTTAATGCGGCTGTCGAAAAATTAAAAGCTTCCCTAGGTTCGGTAGACATTCTTATCAACAATGCTGGGACTGGGAAATTCGGTAAATTCCTTGAGCTGGAACCAGAAGAGTGGAAAAAAATTATCGATATTAACTTAATGGGTGTTTATTATGTCACGCGTGCTGTTTTACCACAACTAATTGATAAAAATGGCGGAGACATCATTAACATCTCATCTACAGCTGGTCAAAAAGGTGCACCTGTTACTAGTGCTTACAGTGCATCTAAATTCGGTGTATTAGGATTAACAGAATCACTAGCTCTAGAGGTACGCAAGCATAATATTCGTGTAACAGCACTGACTCCAAGTACTGTCGCAACAGAATTAGCTTATAAAGAAAACCTTACAGATGGAAATCCAGAAAAAGTCATGCAACCAGAAGACCTTGCAGAGTTTATGGTTGCACAATTAAAACTACATCCTAGAATATTCATTAAATCAGCGGGACTTTGGTCAACAAATCCGTAAATGATATACAATAGATGGGCTGTCTGAAGTTTGAGCAGACAGCTCTTTTCTATATCTTTTTCATTCTTCCTATATAAAACTCCCTTTAATCGAACCATTTTCCATATTTGATAAAATGTTGAGATCGTGTAAAATTAAATATATTATCTAAATATTTTAGATAGATTCTAATTTTTCATCATTTTCATTGCTTTTTATTTACATCATACATTGTTTTTCATACTATTAAGGAGGTATGAAAGTTGAAAAAGGCATTAATTAATATTGATTACACATTTGATTTTGTTGCAGATGATGGTGCGTTAACTTGTGGGAAACCCGGTCAAGCTATTGAGAATGAAATCTCAAAAATTACGACTCAATTTATTAAGAACAATGATTATGTCGTATTCGCTGTGGATCTACATGAAAAGGATGATCATTTCCACCCTGAAACAGCGTTGTTTCCTCCTCATAATATTAGAGGTACAAAAGGAAGAGTTTTATATGGTAAACTTCAAGACATATACATAACCAATCAAGAGAAAACGAATGTGCAGTGGATGGATAAAACACGTTATAGTGCTTTTGCCGGAACTAATTTAGATTTAAAATTAAACGAACGAGGAATTACGGAAATACACCTTGTTGGGGTTTGTACAGACATTTGCGTTTTACATACAGCCGTTGATGCTTACAACAGGGGATTTTCTATTGTTGTCCATAAGAATGCTGTTGCTAGCTTTAACCAAGCAGGACATGAATGGGCATTACAACACTTTACTTCATGCTTGAATGCAAAAGTGATATAAATTAAATCTTACTACTAATTATTTAATGAACTATGGACCTCCATTTTTTCATTAAATAGATGACCATTTCGATCTATGTGAAAAATTGAACGAACTTGGAGGAAAAAAATGAATACACATTATGAAGATGATAGTCTAGCTCTCCATACAGATCTTTATCAAATTAATATGGCTGAGTCCTATTGGGAAGATTCCATGCATAATCGTAAGGCGGTATTTGAAGTATATTTTAGGAAATTACCATTTGGGAACGGCTATGGGATATTTGCAGGACTTGAACGAATTATTCAATATCTGGAGAGATTTCAATTTTCCAAAAGCGATATCGACTATTTACGTGATGAATTAGGATATAAAGATGACTTTTTAGAATACTTAAGCACTTTGCGATTTACTGGTAATGTTTACTCAGTCCAAGAGGGAGAAATGGTATTTGGAAATGAGCCCATTATTCGAATCGAGGCCCCTTTAGCTGAGGCACAATTAATTGAATCAGCTATATTAAATATTGTCAATTACCAGACATTAATTGCAACCAAAGCTGCTCGAATTAAACAAGTTGTTGGAGACGATACAGTCATGGAATTCGGTACTCGCCGCGCGCATGAATTAGATGCTGCGATTTGGGGAACGAGAGCGGCTTTTATTGGAGGCTTTCAAGCTACATCTAATGTAAGAGCTGGAAAACTATTTGATATTCCGGTTTCAGGTACACATGCTCATGCATTTGTTCAAGCATACAAAGATGAATATATTGCTTTCCACAAATATGCCCGTCGTCACAAAGAATGTGTATTTCTCGTTGATACATATGATACGTTAAAATCAGGTGTTCCTAATGCAATTAAAGTAGCAAAAGAATTAGGAGATCAAATTGAGTTTAAAGGTATCCGTCTAGATAGCGGAGACCTTGCTTACCTCTCAAAAGAAGCTAGAAAAATGCTTGATCAAGCTGGTTTTCATGATACAAAGATTATTGCTTCAAATGATTTAGACGAATCAACAATTATTAATCTAAAATCACAAGGAGCAAAAATCGATATTTGGGGAATTGGCACAAAGCTCATCACTGCTTATGATCAGCCTGCACTTGGTGCTGTATATAAACTTGCTTCAATCGAAGATGATAACGGAGAAATGATTGATACAATTAAAATTAGCGGAAATCCTGAAAAAGTTTCAACACCAGGTTTAAAAAAGGTTTATCGAATTATCAATACGTTAAATCATAAATCAGAGGGTGACTATATTACCTTACAACATGAAAACCCTGAAAGCGAAGAGAAACTAAAAATGTTCCACCCTATTCATACATTTGTAAGTAAATTTGTCACAAACTTTGAGGCAAAGGAATTACATCATCCTATCTTTGACAACGGAAAGCTTATATATGACTCCCCTTCCTTACAGGACATGCAAAAATATACAATAGAAAACCTTGAGTTACTTTGGGATGAATATAAGCGTGCTTTACATCCTGAGGAATACCCTGTTGATTTAAGTCAGGAATGCTGGGAAAACAAAATGAGGAACATTGAAGAAGTAAGACAAAAAGTGTCCGAAATGATCAAAAACAATAAGTAAATCTTGAACCTAAAAAATAATTTTCAATTGGAGGCTTAATGGAAAATGAGTTTACAAAAACGAATTATGAGTGAACTGCATGTAAAGGAAACAATAGATCCTAAGGAAGAAATAAAGGCTCGTGTGACATTTTTAAAGGAATACTTGAAAACAACAGGTTCAAAAGGCTTTGTTCTAGGCATAAGCGGTGGTCAAGATTCTACATTATCCGGTCGATTAGCTCAATTAGCTGTTGAAGAATTGCGCAGTGAAGGCCATGATGCAACATTTACAGCGGTAAGGCTTCCTTATGGAGTTCAAAAAGATGAAGATGATGCTCAATTAGCTCTTTCTTTTATTAAACCTGATAAAAGTGTTTCATTTGACATTTCAAGTACTGTCGATGCCTTTGCTCACCATTATGAGAAAACAATGGGAGAAGCACTTACAGATTTTAATAAAGGAAATGTAAAGGCACGGACTAGAATGATCACTCAATATGCAATCGGCGGTCAAGAAGGATTATTGGTTATCGGAACAGATCATGCAGCAGAAGCAGTTACAGGCTTTTTCACCAAATATGGTGATGGTGGAGCAGATTTACTTCCTCTTACAGGTTTAACGAAGCGTCAAGGAAAACAGCTACTAAAAGAATTACATGCACCTGAGCGCTTATATCTCAAAACGCCTACTGCGGATTTATTAGACAATACCCCTCTACAAGCAGATGAAACAGAGCTTGGCATTACATATGATCAATTAGATGACTATCTGGAAGGAAAACAAGTCGATTCTGAAGTAGCGGAAAAGATCGAAAAACGCTATCTTATCACACAACATAAGCGCGAAGTACCAGCTTCAATGTTTGATGAATGGTGGAAAACTAATTAATAATGAATGAATAATGCTTTAGAATCACATTGGTTCTAGAGCATTTTTTGTTTTCATAAATAAACAATGTTAGAATGCAATACAAATAAATTGACGATGTTAATAAAAGAGCCAATAATGTTATCTATATCATGACATGTTAGGAGAATCGATCGATGACAAATCTTACTGAAAAAACATGTAAAGAATCCCTTGTAATTAAAACTAGCAGAGTATTTCCATTAGATACAAACAACCATAATACGTTATTTGGCGGAAAATTAATGAGCTATATCGATGATGTTGCCTCTATTTCAGCTGCAATGCATTCAAGATGTGAAGTTGTAACAGCCTCAACGGATTCTGTTGACTTTCTAATCCCGATTCGTCAAAGTGATTCGGTCAGTTTAAAATCCTACGTTTCTTCTGTTGGTCGCTCATCTATGGAAGTCTTTGTTAAGGTCATCGCTGAAGATTTAAAAACAGGTGAACGAAGACTTGCTGCAACGTCATTTTTAACATTTGTTGCATTAAACGATCAAGGGAAACCACAACAAGTTCCAAAAGTAGTACCTGAATCGGATGAGGAAGTTATGCTGTTTAATACAGCACAACAGCGAAGAAATGTTCGGAAAGAGCGTCGTGAGCATAGCGAAGCTTTTGCTAATGTTGTGACATTATAAAGTGAAACTTCCATCACCAGTTTTTTCATTCCCCACTAATAGTTAGTTGAACCAATTGGAGCTTTAATCCCCCACCTACCTTCTTCGTAAGCTCAGAAGCTTGAGGTGGGGATCTTACTGCCCGTTAGAAGTGAGATAAATCCCAAACGAAAAAAGCATCCAAGGCTGGATGCTTTTTT
Organism: Metabacillus sp.; assembly: GCA_035645575.1. Classification (GTDB taxonomy): domain Bacteria; phylum Bacillota; class Bacilli; order Bacillales; family Bacillaceae; genus Metabacillus. The sequence continues at coordinate 1,892 of DASQMK010000086.1, read as the reverse complement.
CAATGAGAATAGTTGAGAATAGTATGAGAATCGTAAACTAATTTATTTTTATTTTATCTTGATAATTATTTTACTTCAGCTGGTACAGATAAGCCTAAGCCTTCAGCTACACGAGTTCCATATTCTGGATCAGCCTTGTAGAAGTGACCAATTTGACGTAATTTAATATCGTCTCTTTCAACTGGTTTCATTGCAGCCACAATGTTTGACACTAAGTGTGCGCGTTGCTCTTCTGTCATAAGGCGATATAAGTCACCAGCTTGCGTATAGTGATCATTGTGATCATATGCAACACTTTCAGCTACTCCAGATACTGGGTATGCAGCTTGTTTGTTTTCAGGTGTTTCAGTTGGGCCTCCAAAGCTGTTTGGCTCATAATAAACTGATTTTCCGCCATTATCATCAAAGCGCATTTGACCGTCACGTTGATAATTTTTCACTTCACTTCTTGCACGGTTAATTGGAAGTGCTTGATGGTTAGCACCTACACGGTAACGATGCGCATCATGATAAGCAAAGAGACGGCCTTGAAGCATTTTATCTGGTGAAACGTCAATACCAGGAACTAATGTACCAGGTGAGAATGTAGCCTGCTCCACTTCAGCAAAGTAGTTTTCCGGGTTACGATCTAACACCATACGACCTACTTCAATTAATGGATAGTCTTTTTGAGACCAAACTTTTGTTACATCAAATGGATCCCATTTGTAAGTATTAGCATCCTCTAAAGGCATAATTTGTACATATAATTTCCAAGCTGGGAAATCGCCTTTTTCGATTGCATTAAATAAATCTTCCGTATGATAATCTGGGTTTTCACCAGCAATTTTGGCTGCCACTTCTGGCGTAATGTTTTTAATACCTTGTTCTGTTTTGAAGTGGTATTTAATCCATACTCCATCACCTTCGGCATTTGTCCACTTGAATGTATGACTTCCAAACCCATGCATATGACGAAGTGTAGCTGGAATTCCACGATCTGACATAAGAATTGTTACTTGGTGTAGTGATTCTGGAGATAATGACCAGAAGTCCCATACTGCATTAGGGTTTTTCAAATGTGTTTGCGGATCACGCTTTTGTGTATGAATAAAATCAGGGAATTTGATAGCATCACGGATAAAGAATACTGGTGTATTGTTACCTACGATATCGTAGTTCCCCTCTTCTGTGTAAAATTTAACCGCAAATCCACGTGGGTCACGTACTGTATCAGCTGACCCATTTTCACCTGCAACTGTTGAAAAACGAATGAATAGTGGAGTACGTTTTCCTACTTCAGAGAATAGTTTTGCCTTTGTGTATTTTGTTACATCATTTGTTACTTCAAAATAACCATGAGCTCCTGCACCCTTCGCATGAACAACACGCTCAGGAACACGTTCTCTATTAAAATGTGCAAGCTTTTCTAAAAGGTGTACATCTTGTAATAATGTTGGGCCGCGATTTCCTGCTGTGATTGAATTCTGGTTGTCCCCTACTGGAGCACCCCAGCTAGTAGTTAGTCTGTTATTTGTCATTTAAGAATCACCTCATATTTTGTTTTGCTACAAATCTATAATAACATGTCTCAATTAAAAATCAATACTTTTTTATAATCATTATAATTTAATAGTTAAAATTATTTACAATCTTTTCTTATAAATCTCTTATAATAATTGAACCCCTTTATCTTATTAAGCTAAGAAAAAAATTATGCCAATAAAAATTCATTTAAAAACTCAATTAACTTCTTTTGATTATCAATTACTCTTACAATTTAACAATCAGTACATTTTTAAAAAAGCTCTAAAGTTCATCTTCATCCAGTTTACATAACAATTTTATTGATTTGTCTTCTTCTCTTTATTAAATCTTGGTATATATAAAGGAAATAACAAGTCCTCCCTTTT
>DASQMK010000085.1:0-1995 GCA_035645575.1 Metabacillus sp. | reverse complement strand
AGATATCGATCTGCAGGGTCCTTCAATACCTTTTTCCTAAAGGCTGAAGGCAAAGGGAGAGGAGAAACCGGAGGAAGAACTTATGGGGAAACGTAAGTCTTCTCCGCGGTTGGCAACAACATCAACGAATCGATGTTGTTAATACTCATTATCACCAATTCATCTATCAGTATACATGAATGCAAAAAATTTCTTTGAAACATAATTAATAAACGATTTGCTTTACATACTAAAGACCTTTATGTTAAACAAGGAAAGGATTGTATCACATAGAATAGCTATGGTAGGATAAAGTGAAACTTGTAAGCGGGGTTTCTCAACTTTGTAAAGTAAAATTTAGAAGTAGTGGTGAAACAGATGAGAATTGTATCGGGAAATTATAAAGGTCGACAGTTAAAAGCAGTACCAGGTGTGACAACAAGACCGACTACCGACAAAGTGAAGGAAGCTATATTTAATATGGTAGGTCCTTATTTTGAAGGAGGAATTGCCTTAGATCTATTCGCTGGAAGTGGTGGCTTAGGCATTGAAGCGCTAAGTAGAGGGATAGAAAAATGTGTGTTCGTTGATCGTGAGCCTAAGGCAATCCAAACAATACATAAAAACTTAGAAATATGTCAAATAGAAGCAGATAACTTTGAAGTATATCGGAATGATGCAGACAGAGCTTTAAAAGCAATTATAAAAAGAGGAATCCGATTTCAATTAATCTTTTTAGATCCACCGTATAAGCAACAAAAATTGAAAGCGCTTATCGGTGTGTTGAGTGAAAATAATCTTATGAATGAAAATGGCTATATCATAGCTGAAAATGGATCAGATGTTCAGTTAGATCAGGAGATTGGTCATTTTACACAAGTAAAGCATGAAACATATGGAACGAGTTCCATTTCAATTTTTAAGTATAAAGAAAATAAGCGGGAGGTATAAGAAATGAGTAGCATTACTGTCTGCCCAGGAAGTTTTGATCCAATTACGTATGGACATCTAGACATCATTAAACGAGGAGCAAAAGTTTTTGATCAAGTTTATGTTTGTGTATTAAATAACTCATCAAAACAACCCTTATTTTCAGTAGATGAGCGCTGCGAACTCATTAGGGAAGTAACTAAAGAGATTCCAAATGTTGTCGTTGAATCATACAAGGGCCTTTTGATTGATTATGTCCGCGAAAAAAATGCTCAAGCAATCTTACGTGGTTTGCGAGCTGTTTCGGATTTTGAATATGAGATGCAAATTACGTCTATGAACCGTGTACTAGATGAAAATATTGAAACATTTTTTATGATGACGAATAATCAATATTCCTTCTTAAGTTCGAGTATTGTAAAGGAAGTAGCTAAATACAAAGGGAACATTTCTGAATTAGTCCCAGAAGCTGTTGAGATAGCATTGAAAAATAAATTTTCTAACAAACAAAGGTGAGGGGAATCCTCACCTTTCGGTGTGTAGACAAAGTAAAATTGCAAGCCCTTCAGACTGATTGCTAACGCTTGTCTTTCGAGGCACGAAGCCTTGTGAGGAGCGGAGTTACCGTGGGTGGTAATGAGCACCGCAGCAAGGTAAGTAACGAAGAAAGCGAGCGTTTGTCAACTGTCTGAAAGGTGAGGGGAATCCTCACCTTTTTAACTCGCTTTCGTAAATACATTTCTTTTCCCGTAAAGAATAATATATAGAAGGAGAGAAATAATCGTGACGAGTGGACCATTATGGACAATCATTTCCCAATATTCCTTAGCCCAGCTTGGTCCATGTTTCATTAACATTACAGGTAATTCGTATGTGTTATAAGATTGTAGGTTCAAATAAAGCGGATTAAATAGTAAGAAAGCAATAAATGATGAATAAATTCCCTGTAAAATCCTTGCGATAAAAAAAGGTTTAAAACGAATATCTGTATCAGCTAAAATACTTGCCACTTGCGCCTGAATTGATAATCCACCAAAGGCTAAAATAAACCTTGCAATCATGATTTTATCAAGTAAACTTGCATCA
>DASQMK010000084.1:0-12107 GCA_035645575.1 Metabacillus sp. | reverse complement strand
ATTGACTGACCTAGTTGATAACGATATAATTCATTTGTTTTATGTTAAATAAATAGTCAGATTTCGACACAAACTCTACATAATAGAACATGTATCTGAAACTGAATTGACTGGGTTAATGACATATCATCAAGTGCAATCATTCGTCATGTCCTTAACCATTTAAAAATACGATAATAATGAAAAAGAAGGTGGAAAAACGTTGTCACAATATGAAACACCATTGTTTACAGGTTTAGTTGAACACGCAAAAAAAAATCCAATCCAGTTCCACATCCCTGGTCATAAGAAGGGTTCAGGAATTGACCCTGATTTCAGAGCATTCATTGGTGATAATGCATTATCAATTGATTTAATTAATATTGGACCATTAGATGATTTACATGCACCTAAAGGAATGATTAAAAAAGCCCAGGATTTAGCTGCTGAGGCTTTCGGGGCTGACCACACATTTTTTTCCGTACAAGGAACAAGCGGAGCCATAATGACGATGGTAATGGCCGTATGCGGCCCAGGAGATAAAATTATCGTCCCAAGAAATGTACATAAATCAGTCATGTCAGCTATTGTCTTCTCAGGAGCAACACCAATTTTTATACACCCTGAAATTGATAAAAGGTTAGGAATCTCACACGGAATAACAACAGATGCAGTGGAAAAGGCTTTAGAACAACATCCAGACGCAAAAGGTGTTTTAGTGATTAATCCTACTTATTTTGGAATCTCAGCTGATTTACAAAAAATTGTCGAGATTGCTCATTCTTACTCTGTGCCTGTTTTAGTAGACGAAGCACATGGTGTACACATTCATTTCCATGAAGACCTGCCTTTAAGCGCGATGCAAGCGGGTGCAGATATGGCTGCAACAAGTGTACATAAGCTTGGCGGATCAATGACTCAAAGCTCAGTTTTAAATGTTAGAGAAGGTCTAGTATCACCACAGCGTGTTCAATCAATTTTAAGTATGATGACAACAACCTCTACTTCATATTTATTATTAGCTTCACTTGATGTAGCTAGAAAAAGATTGGCAACAGAAGGGCATGAATTAATTCAAAAAACCATTGATTTAGCTAATTACACACGGGAGCAAGTGAACCAAATCCCAAACATCTCTTGTATTGGAAAAGAAATTCTCGGCACAAAAGCAACCTTTGATTATGACCCTACGAAATTAATCATACCTGTTTATGAACTTGGTATTACAGGCTATGATGTTGAAAAATGGTTACGTGAAAATTATAAAATTGAAGTAGAATTATCAGACTTATATAATATTCTTTGTATTATTACACCAGGTGACACAAAAGCAGATGTTGATATATTAATTCATGCATTAAAAGAATTGTCACAACAATTTCAACCAGCACACGACCAAGCAAAATCGAAAGAACGCATCTTTTTACCCGATATACCTGTTTTAGCCTTAACTCCTCGAGATGCATTTTATGCTGAAACAGAAGTTGTTCCTTTCAATGAATCTGCTGGTCGAATTATTGCTGAATTTATTATGGTTTATCCTCCTGGTATCCCGATCTTTATTCCCGGAGAAATCATTAAGGAAGAAAATTTAACTTATATAACAAAAAATTTAGAAGTAGGCTTGCCTGTTCAAGGGCCGGAAGATCCTACTTTAAATACAATTAGAGTCATTAAAGAACATCGTGCAATTAGATAAAGTGAAACTTCTTCATTGGAGGTTTTCTTTATCCCCATTGATTGTTAGTTTAACCAATCGGACCTTTACGGGCAGTTATCCCCCCACCTACCTTCTTTGTAAACTTAGAAGCTTGAAGTGGATATTACTGCCCGTTAAGAGTGGGATAATAATTCAAACAATAAGGGACAGCCCCCCAATAGAATATATAGCTTCCCTCTTTTTAGGAAGGACTATATATTCATATTTTCGGGGGACTGTCCCTTTTTTTTTATGCCAATAAAACCAATGGTATATATGGAACCCCTTTTATTTGCCCTTAACTTTTACTAGATTTTGGCTTTGGTTACAACAATCATGATGACTACATTTCCCATACAAAGTTGTCACTTTCTCCCCTTCAACATGACCAATTGTAGAGTTGCAGTTCTGACATACGATTGTTCCCATCTCCATACCCCTTTTCAATCAAATTTTAACTCTCAAATTCTCAAAAACTTTGAAAGCGTTTAATATTCCTTATAAACATAATAATATAACATATTTAGTTCGTCAATACCTAATTTGTATAACACATTAATAAATACTCATCATATTTTTAGGTTCATGATACATTTAAAATTATTAGGCTCCATTTATGTATAGATTAAATACAGTTGTCTAACGATAAAGTCAGACATTGTAATATGTATGCACCGAGATTGTATAAAGGAGTGTTTAGCATATGAAAAACTTTACCTCGGTTTTTATTCTTTCTGTCATTGTAACAACTTTCTTTATTATATGGGGACTAATACCTAAAAATATTTTACCTAATGGGAATATTAATGTGGTGATGACTTCCACTGTTCAAACAATCATTATTGAAAAATTCGGGTGGTTTTATTTACTAACAGCAACATTCTTTCTTATTTTTGCGATTAGTTTAATTTTTTCAAAATACGGTCAAGTTAAACTAGGAAAGGATACCGATGAACCAGAATACAGTTATCTTTCTTTGTTTGCTATGCTTTTAGCGCAGGGGTGGGGATGGGAATCGGCTTAGTCTTTTGGAGTGTGTCAGAGCCAATCTTCCACTATAGCGGTCCACCTGCTGGTGAAGGATTTACTAATCAAGCAGGACGAAATTCCCTGCGCTATTCATTCTTTCATTGGGGCTTACATCCTTGGGCTATTTATTCAACCATAGCTTTGGCCCTTGCTTATTTTACTTTTCGACATGAACAAAACGGTGTCATGAGCAATATTTTACGACCGCTATTAGGTAATCGTGTTGATGGAAAAATCGGCATTTTGATAAATTTTATTTCCACGGTATTTGGGGTTGCCACTTCACTTGGTTTTGGTGCTGCACAAATAAGTGGAGGTATTTCTTATTTAATAGAAGGGATTGAAAATAACATTTCAACTCAACTTATCATTATTATCATTTTGACAGTTTTATTTATGATTTCAGCACAAACAGGGTTAAATAAAGGGATCAAATATTTAAGTAACCTAAATGTTATATTAGCAATTGCACTTATGCTCTTTTTGTTATTTGCTGGTCCTACTTAATTTTATTATGGACCTATTCACAACAACAATCGGTAGTTACCTGCAAAATCTCCCATCTATGAGCTTTAAGATGACCCCCTTTCAAAGTGATAACACATGTGTTCAGGATTGGACGATCTTTTATTGGGCATGGTGGATTTCTTAGGTGCCTTTTGTCGGTACCTTTATTGCTTGGATTTCACGCGGAAGAACAATTAAAGAATTCGTTCTTGGAGTTTTAGTTGTTCCAACGATATTTGGAGCATTATGGTTCTCGGTTTTTGGCGGTGCAGCTATTTATTTAGATTATTTACAAAATGTACCGATCGTTGAAATTGTGAATGAACAAGGTAAAGAAGTTGCGTTGTTTGCTGTTTTAGACCACTTTCCTCTTGGAACATTCATGTCAATTATCGCTATATTTTTGATTAGTACATTTTTTATCACATCAACAGACTCAGCTACATTTGTTTTAGGAATGCAAACTACAAATGGGATGTTAAATCCTCCAAATAGAATAAAGTTAATTTGGGGGCTTATTCAATCAGCTTCAGCAGCCATTCTCTTATGGTCAGGTGGCCTAGAAGCCTTACAAACATCCGCTATTATTTCTGCATCGCCCTTTGCTGTTATTCATCAGGCTGATTAAGTCTGGACATTCTTTTCTTGCTTTGATATTTTCCATTAAAGGAACATGGTCATATTATTATAAGTAAAAACAACTTGTAGGAGACAACGAAAGATATAAAAGATGAAAAAGAAAAAATTATCGCGGACTTCCTCGTTTTCATCATAGCCAATGCAATCAAATAGGAGAGATAGAAAAACATGAGTAGCAAGATTGATTTTGCTATTAAACTGTCTTTATTTGAAATCCACTCTATAACACTGTAGCTACTCCATAATACAAGATGTGTACAAGATAATAACCCCCACGTAATTTTCATTTCACTATACACCTCTTCAAAATATATGTTTTCCTTTTGCAATATAGAATTCTTCATACAAAATTAGGTCTCTCAATTGGAAATTTCAAGTATTTGTATAGGTAAAACGTAATATTTTTCATTTGTGTAACAAATAGATGACAAGAGAAGGTTCAATCAATATGTATGATAAAATAGGAGTAATTTAACATATTGTACGAATCTAGTTATTTTGAGCCCAACTGTACATACTATTTTTGAACTATTTAATTTATTTAAAAGAGGTGGACATGGATGAAAAGATCAATACTAATTATTTTCATTATTCCAGTCGTTGTTCTTTCCTCCTGCAAAAACATTTTATTTTCAGAAGGGCCTTCAGATTTTACAATCAATCGAGATAAACAAATTGTGTTTTTTTCTGACGATAAGAATATTGATAAAGAAGCAATTTACTATGATGCATTATTAGATATTAAAGAAGAATTCCCAGAAGAATTTAAGAATATGAGAGTGATATCCGAAAATAAAGATAAACACAGGTATGAGGTCGATACATACCCTTCCCTATTGGTGGTATCAAAGGAAGAAATTCTTGTTCAAATTGAGGGAACAGTTTTATCAAAAGAAGAAATATTAGAACCAGTTTCTAATGCATTGTTAGAGTAGTGTAGATTTCTATTAAACCCTATTTTTAGTATTATAGGTTCTGTCCATCCACTATTTTCATTAAAGGATCAAAAAAAGATGCTAACTCAAAAGTTAGCATCTTTTTTATATGATTATTTTACAATATGGATTGGGCTACCAATTGCTACTTCAGCAGCTTCCATAGTAATTTCACCTAATGTAGGATGAGCGTGAATTGTCATTGCAATATCTTCAGCTGTCATACCAGCTTCGATTGCTAAACCAAGTTCTGAGATCATATCAGATGCACTTGGGCCAGCAATTTGTGCACCAATGACTAATCCATCTTCTTTACGAGTAATAAGCTTTAAGAAACCATCTGTATCATTTAATGATAATGCGCGACCATTAGCAGCAAATGGGAACTTAGCAGCAGTTACTTCGATTCCATCCGCTTTAGCCTCTGCTTCTGTGTAACCAACAGATGCAAGCTCAGGCTCAGAGAATACAACGGCAGGAATGCCAAGATAGTCGATTTCAGCCTTTTCTCCAGCAATTGCTTCTGCAGCAATTTTCCCTTCATAAGAAGCTTTATGTGCTAATTGAGGACCTTCAACAATATCACCGATCGCATAAATGTTAGGAATATTTGTGCGGCATTGCTTATCGATTTTGATAATGCCTCTATCAGTCATTTCAACTCCAACTTGCTCTAAACCAAGTTCATCAGTGTTTGGACGACGGCCAACAGAAACTAATAAGTAATCAGCTTCAATTGTTTTTTCTTCGCCATTCACTTCAAATGTAACTTTTACGCCATTTTCGTTTTCTTCAACACTTTTAGCCGAAGCTTTTGTGTGAATTTCAGCACCTTTTTTCTTAAGGTTACGTTTCACGATAGCGCTCATTTGCTTTTCAAAACCTGCTAGGATTTCATCTGCAGCTTCAATGAAAGTAACTTCTGTACCAAAGTTAGCGTAAGCAGAGCCAAGCTCAATTCCAATTACACCGCCACCGATTACAACAAGCTTTTTAGGAATTTCTTGAAGGTTTAAAGCACCTGTTGAATTGATTACGCGCTTCGTATATTTGAAAGCTGGAATCTCAACTGGGCGTGAACCTGTTGCAATGATACAGTTTTTAAATTTGTAAGTTTGTGAAGATGTTTCGTCCATAACTTTTACTGTTTCATTGTCAACGAAGTACGCTTCACCAGAAACGACATCAACTTTATTACCTTTAAGTAATCCAGCTACACCGCCAGTTAATTTTTTCACAACACCTTGCTTGAATTCTTGCACTTTAGTAAAATCAACTGTTACGTTATCAGCTTTAATACCCATTTCTTCAGAGTGTTTAGCTGTTTCATAACGGTGACCAGCAGCGATTAATGCTTTAGAAGGAATACAACCTACGTTTAAGCAAACTCCTCCAAGTGTTGCTTTTTCTACTACTGTTACTTTTTGTCCTAGTTGAGCGGCGCGGATCGCTGCAACGTATCCGCCCGGGCCTGCTCCTATGACAAGAGTATCTGTTTCAATTGGGAAATCTCCAACTACCATCGATTACGCCTCCATTAAAATTAATTGTGGATCGTTTAGTAAACGCTTGATGTGGTTAAGAGCATTTTGAGCTGTAGCACCATCGATCATTCTATGGTCGAAACTTAAAGATAATGCTAATACTGGAGCTACAACAATCTCTCCATCACGAACAATTGGTTTCTCTGCGATACGACCAATACCTAAGATTGCAACCTCAGGGTGGTTAATAACAGGTGTAAACCATTGTCCACCAGCCGAACCAATGTTTGTGATTGTGCATGAAGCACCTTTCATTTCATTTGGTGCAAGCTTACCTTCACGAGCCTTTGTAGCTAGTCCATTAATTTCATCTGAAATTTCAAAAACAGATTTACGTTCTGCATTTTTTACAACTGGTACAAGAAGACCTTTTTCAGTGTCTGCTGCAATACCAATGTTGTAATAATGTTTTTGAACAACTTCTTCTGTTTTATCATCAAGAGATGTATTAAGAACAGGATACTTTTTAAGCGCTGAAGTAAGAGCTTTCACTACGTACGGTAAATATGTTAACTTAATACCTTGCTCTGCTGCAACATTTTTGAATTGCTTTCTATGAGAAACTAAATTCGTTACATCCACTTCATCCATTAATGTTACGTGTGGAGCTGTATGTTTTGAGTTAACCATTGCTTTAGCAATTGCTTTACGGATTGGGCTCATTTTTTCACGAGTCTCAGGGAAATCGCCCTCAGGGATCGCTTGAGCTGCTGCTGGCTTAGCCTGTTTTTCTTCTTGTGCAGTTGGTGCTTCCTCAGCAGCTGGTTGTGCTTCGGCTACTCCTCCACCTTGTAAGAATGAATCAACGTCTTCTTTCAATACGCGACCATTTTTTCCACTGCCGGATACTTGGCGAATATCAACATCTTTCTCACGAGCATATTTACGAACTGATGGCATCGCAATAACACGTTTGTTAGGATCCACATCAGTTTCAGCTGGAGCAGCAGCCTCTTGTTTTGGTGCTTCCTCTGCTTTTTCTTCTTTCTTAGGCTCATCATCACCGTGGTCGCCTTTGAATTTTAAGTCCTCATAACCAGGTGCATCAAACGTAATAATTGTTTGACCTACAGTCGCAACTGTACCTTCGTCTACGTTAACTTCTGTTACTGTCCCTTTTACTGGTGATGGGATTTCAACAACTGCTTTATCATTTTGTACTTCAGCAAGGACATCATCTTCTTCAACTGTGTCGCCTGCTTTTACAAACCACTTTACGATTTCACCTTCGTGGATACCTTCACCGATATCAGGCAGTTTAAATTCGAATGCCAAATCATTCTACCTCCTAAGTAATTGTATTATGTCAATTATGATTAATGGTTTAAATTAGAAATTGATTACTTTTTTAGCTGTTTCAATAATATCTTTGTAAATTGGAAGCCAAATATTTTCAGCTTCAGTAAATGCATAAACCGTATCAGGTGCTGTAACACGTAATACTGGAGCTTCTAGGCTTAAGATCGCACGCTCTGTAATTTCAGCTACAACGTTAGCTGCAATACCAGCTTGTTTTTGTGCTTCTTGAACAACGATTGCACGACCAGTTTTTTCTACAGAAGCAATGATTGTTTCAATATCTAACGGGCTGATTGTACGTAGGTCAACAACTTCTACAGATACACCATCTTTTTCTAATTCTTCCGCTGCTTTTAATGATTCATGAACCATTGCACCGTAAGTAATGATAGAAAGATCTGATCCTTCACGTTTTACATCTGCTTTACCAATTTCAATTGTATATTCTTCTTCAGGAACTTCCTGACGGAATGAACGATATAACTTCATATGCTCAAGGAATACAACTGGATCATTATCACGAATTGCAGAAATTAATAGACCTTTAGCATCATAAGGAGTTGAAGGAATAACTACCTTTAATCCTGGTTGTTGAGCAACCAGACCTTCTAAGCTATCTGCGTGAAGTTCTGGTGTATGTACAAATCCACCAAATGGAGATCTGATAGTAACTGGAGCTGTCCAATGACCACCTGAACGGTAACGCATACGTGCTAATTGACCGTTTAAAGAATCCATTACTTCGTAAACGAATCCGAAGAATTGAATTTCCATTACAGGGCGGAATCCAGTTAGGCCGAATCCTACAGTTAAACCGCCAATCCCTGATTCAGCAAGTGGAGTATCGAATACACGATCTTCACCAAATTCTTTTTGAAGTCCTTCCGTCGCACGGAATACCCCACCGTTCACACCAACGTCTTCACCATATACAAGGACGTTTTCATCATTTTTTAATTCGGTGCGTAATGCATCAGTGATGGCTTGAATCATTGTCATTTGTGCCATGGATTATTTCGACTCCTTTGCTTTGTAAATTTCATATTGCTCTTTTAAGTTATAAGGCATTTCTTCGTACATGATTTCCATCAAGTCCGTTACCTTCTGTTTTGGATACTTGTCCGCTTTTTGAATCGCTTCTTTAATATCTTCTTTCGCTTGTTCGATTACCTTATTTTCTTCTTCTTCGTTCCAGATTCCTTTATCTTCTAGGAACTTACGGAAACGTACTAATGGATCTTTTGCTTCCCACTCATTTTCTGTTTCTTTTGTACGGTAACGTGTCGGATCATCACCAGCCATTGTGTGTGGTCCATAACGGAATGTTAATGTCTCAATTAAAGTTGGACCTTCACCGTTGATTGCACGCTCACGAGCATCACGGACAGCAGCAAATACTGCTAATGGATCCATTCCATCAACTTGAACACCTACGATTCCAGCAGCAACCGCTTTTTGAGCAATAGTTTGTGCTGCAGATTGCTTTTCAACTGGAGTTGAAATTGCGTAACGGTTATTTTGTACAACGAAAATGGCAGGAGCTTTATATGCACCGGCAAAGTTGATTCCTTCGTAGAAATCCCCCTGTGAAGCACCGCCATCACCTGTATAAGTGATTGCTACTGCTTGTTTCCCTTTCTTTTTAAGACCTAAAGCAACACCAGCTGTTTGGATGTATTGTGCACCAATGATGATCTGTGGAGATAATGCGTTAACTCCTTCAGGCATTTGGTTACCATGGAAATGTCCACGAGAGAATAAGAATGCCTGATATAATGGAAGACCATGCCAGATGATTTGTGGAACATCACGGTATCCCGGTAAAATCCAGTCTTCTTTTTCTAATGCGAACTGTGATGCAATTTGTGAAGCTTCTTGTCCAGCTGTAGGAGCATAGAAACCTAAACGACCTTGACGGTTTAAAGAGATAGAACGTTGGTCTAGAATACGTGTATAAACCATGCGTCTCATTAACTCTTTTAATTGATCGTCACTAATTTCAGGCATTGCCGCTTCATTAACGACTTTACCTTCTTCATTTAAAATTTGGAATGTTTCAAACTGCTTCGAAATAGCTTCAAACTGTTTCTTACTGTCAACAACAGCGCTTTTTGTTTTTGCAGCCATCTTATAACCTCTTCCTTTCCGTTTTAAGAGTTGTTCAATCCTGATTTAGATAACATCATTTCAATATTGAACGTAATTTAGTTTAGTAAGAGAATTCCAATATTCACAGCAATAGGTTACCCTAAAATCATTTGGATGACACAATTTTTTTGAATTCAACTCTTCTTACCTTTTAAACCACTCATGAGATGCCTAAACCGTTCTCTATGTATGGTGCATGAACTTTAAAAAGTCCATTCTGTATTAGTTTAAATTTTAAATAAACTAATACACATTAACAATTCATTTACAAGTTTACACTAATGATTTCATCTCCGTCAATTAGTTTGTATAAGGATTTTTTTAAGAAACCTCTTTTTGAAAAAGTAAATCACAATACCTATTTCTAATCTGTATTATTACAAATAGAAAATCTGTAACAGTGTTGTTAATACAGTTTTCCAATTTATCGATGTTCCTACTTTTTTAGAATGAACTGACATATATAAATCTAGTCAAAAGAAAAGAGGATAACTCTTCGATCGAGTCATCCTCTTCTTTTATTCACTGCTTACCTCAACATTTAACTCTGCTTGTTGATAAAACGAAATCTTTTGGTCATTATATTGCTCTGTTAACTTATTAAATTCTTCATTTTGCTTCATGACAGATTTATAAGCTGTATTAATTTCTGTAATTTGAGTGTCCAACTCGTCAATTGTTAAATCTTCTTTTTGAAGCATTGTATATAATTCCTTATCAAGTGAGAGTGAAGTTTCATAATTCTCATAAAGCTTTTCGTAGGAGTTATATCGATCTTCCATTGTTGTTTTTAACTGTTTGGCTGCTTCTAGTAGTTTTTCATCTTTAATTTTTTCAATTTCCTCATTTATTTCTTGGAATTTTTCCTTTGATGACTTAATACTATCATACTCAGTTTGAATTTTACTTTCACGTTCTTCAACAACGGTTATCGCTTCTTTTGATAAAGAAACAATCTGGTCAAATTCGGTCATCCCTAAATCCATAATTTTGTTATAAAGTTCAGACTCTTTCTTTTCAAGCTCAAGAAGTGGTTGCTGTTGTTTTTGGAATGTATCCTCTATTGAAGCGACCTCCTCCAATGTTTGATAAATATTTTCTTCTGGTGAGGGACCAAAACAACCTGATAATAAGATAGTACATATAAATAGCGTTAAAACCGTTTGTTTTTTTATCATTTTAAGCTAATTCCCCCTAATCATTCAGACATTTTCTACTATAATCTGTTCCTTTTATTTTCTCAATGCTTTTTTAATATTTTTTGGAATAAAATGGAGAAAATCAAACAGTTGCGTATTATAAATATATGTGGGCTTGTCTTTTCCTTAGACCAATTATTTTTTAAATTTTACCTGCTGGGAAATCCCTTATTTTTCATAACCTAACATCCATTTCATTTTTTCCTTTATAAAAGGAAAAGAAAATGATATAGGCACCAGTCTATACACTTTTTCCCTAATTTCATAATGTGAACTATACGTCAGGATAAGGCGTAAGATCATGAGGAGGTTGTTAAAATGCATTACTATGACTGTGGAACTCAATATGGTGGGGATTATGGCTACGGAAATGTAGCTCCAACTGGATATGGCCATGGATTTGCGTTAATTGTTGTATTGTTTATCCTGTTAATTATTGTTGGAGCAGCTTATATAGGATGCTAATCTTCAAAAACGTGGGTAATTTCATTATATTGGTTATTCACGTTTTCCTTTTCGTTTTCTAACCCTTCATTTATAATCTAAATATATATTTTTTAGTAAGAGGCATTTTTTACATAGAAAAGGAAATGAGTAAGAAACAATAAATTTGTTGCCGTGTTAAAAGGAGTGTTACATCATGATTACAATGGAAGATATTATTAGAGAAGGACATCCAACGTTAAGAGAAATAGCGAGGGAAGTTACCTTACCTGCGTCTGATGAGGAAAAGCAAATTCTAACAAACATGCTTGAATATGTGATAAATAGTCAAGTACCTGAAATCGCAGAAAAATATGGACTACGACCAGGAATTGGTCTGGCAGCTCCGCAGATAAACGTGTCAAAACGTATGATCGCCATTCATACGTTGGACGAAAAGGGAATTCAACACAGCTATGCACTTTTTAACCCGAAAATTGTTAGTCACTCTGTTGAGAAAAGTTTCTTAACCTCTGGCGAAGGCTGTTTATCAGTTGATCGTGCCGTTCCTGGGATTGTCCCTCGGTATGCTCGGATTCGTGTAAAAGCCACAACTCTTGAAGGTGAACAAATAGATATACGCTTAAGAGGGATGCTTGCTATTGTTTTTCAACATGAGATTGATCATTTAAATGGAGTCATGTTT
>DASQMK010000083.1:0-13015 GCA_035645575.1 Metabacillus sp. | reverse complement strand
ACCCCCACCTCAAGCTTCTGAGTTTACAAAGAAGGTAGGTGGGGGCCAACTTACCCGTAAAGGTCCGAGTGGTTCAACTAACCATCATTGAGGGATGAAGAAAATCCAAAATGATGGAAGTTTCACTTTATCATGGAGATTTTATAGGGAACACCAAAAAGTGGATTGACTATTTTTTTAGAAAAGGGCTTATCTTTTTTAATGTCATTGAGCGCCAGATCCATTCTATTGGACCTTGATGAAAATACGACAACCAGTATTTGCTTATGATCATTTGGAAAAGAAAAACGACAATGCTTATTATAAGACCTTCAGTTAAACTGATCTTGTTATAAAGATCAAACATTCTGAAGAAGCTGATTAGGAAAACTGATTGAAAAAGGTAATTAGATAGTGACATTCTCCCAACATAACTTAGCGGGTACAGTACTTTCATTACAAATGGATGATCAAAGAAGAGATAAATACTTGTTAAATACAAAATAGCCAAGACAACACCGCTTATACTTGTCAAACTATATAGGATGTTTGGCCAATAAATTAGTGCCAGCACATTCAAAATTATAAATCCAATACTCATATAAAAACTGATTCTCCACCAAAATTTAACTCTCTTTATATTTGAAGGATTCCTTTCATACATTTTTTCTTTGCCAATATATAAACCTAATAAAAACCATGCAAGTACTGGTACGAAAACGAAAGGAAATTGATATAGAATAGGAATTACCTCAATCTTCAACCTATACCAAACCCACTCAAAATAAGGGGATTCTTTATAAATTGAAACATAGGTAGATAGCATATTGGAATAATCATTCGATTCTAGTAGTGAACTAGTTGAAATAAGTAAATTCCAGCTTATAAATAGATGATAGACCATTAACAATCCAGCTACCCAACATAAAATCCATTTACTAGGAACTTTATAAAATAACACTAAGAATATACTTGTTAGAGCATAAACATGGAGAATATCTCCATACCAAAAAAATATAAGGTGTATCATACCGATAAAGAAAAGGATGACCATTCTTTTAAAAAATAAGATCATACTAAATCCTTTATGCAAAAATAAGTAAAACCCTAATCCAAATAACAGAGCAAAAATAGGATAGAACTTCATCTTTATAAATAACTGATAAAAAAGATGAATGATATTATCAATACCTTCAAAATGAGGGCTAATTCCGAACATGGTTTCAATAAACTCTGGAGAATAAAAGCTATTCATATTAACCAAAAGGATGCCAAAAAGAGCAAATCCTCGGATGATATCAATGAGTAAAATTTTATTTTGTGCCTTCATATTCTTTCCTTTCTATCCAAAAATCGCATAAAAAATAACCCTTTTACAGAACATAATGATAATTATATAGAGATAAAGGTGGCAAGGAAATACCATGGATATAGATCTGATATGGAAAAGTGTTGTAATCGTTATTGGTGGTACGATCCTTCTTAGAATTGCTGGTCGGAAATCAATTTCACAAATGACTCTTTCACCAGGTTGTGATTATGATTGGGATCGGATCACTACTGGTGCAACCGCTTGTAGGTAAAAATGTATGGTCTACATTAGTGGTGGGACTTACTCTCGTTTTAACCTTAGTTATTGGTGAGTATAGTCAGATTAAATCTGATAAACTAGAAAAATTTATTTCTGGAAAAGCAAAAGTGCTGATAAAAGACGGGAAATTACAAACAGAACAATTGAAAAAACTACGCTTTTCTGTTGACCTTCTAGAAATGAAACTAAGGCAATCAAGTGTAAGTAGTTTGAACGATGTAAAATATGCAACATTGGAGCCGAATGGACAGATCGGGTTTGAATTAGAGGAGAATAAAAAGCCTGCCCAAAAGAAGATATATCGTCTGTTATGCAAGAAATTCAACAACTAGTGGGAATGTTTCCACTCAATCCAACCATAAATAATGAAGAGGCCAAGCCAACATCATCAGAAACAACCTTATTTACAGAGGTTGCTAAAAACAAACATAATCCACAACCACCTCAAAGATTGCAGTAACATACACAATGTTCTGTATTATTTTATCATGAAAAACCTTCCAATCAGAAAACCACTAAAAAATTTGAGGAAAAAGAGAAATAAAACAAATCATCCAATTTTAAAAAAGAAAAATTATTCTGTATAGATAGTGAAAAACAATCTGATGATATTACTGGAGTAGTATGAGATTTAAAATTGCCTAATGTGAATATTGTAAGGGAGATTGGACATTTGACCAATCTCCCTAAAATTTTTCCGAATGGTTTTTTGAAAATTAGCCAAACTAACATGGGGAAAAATAATAAAATTGGGGGAAAACCTCATGTTAAAAAAGCTTGTTTTAGCAACATTCGTGTTTTTAATTGCAATGCCTACTGTTACACATGGACATATCAAAACCTTTACAGAACCACCTTTCGAGTTTTATAAAGTTTCAAAAGGTGATACTTTCTGGTACATAGGGAAACGATATGGGGTAGACTATCGAAAATTAATGGAATTAAACCCATCAGTTGAGCCAAGAAATATGCATGTAGGAGAAGTCATTCGTCTTAAATCCTCTGCTAAGAGTGTAAGCTCCTTCCAGCAACAAGTTGTTCAATTAGTAAATCAAGAACGTGCAAAAGCTGGATTACGACCTCTAACACATCGGGCGGATGTGAAAAATGTGGCTCAGAAAAAAGCAGAAGACATGATTAATTCAAATTACTTCTCACACACTAGTCCTAATTATGGTTCGCCATATGACATGTTAAAAACATTTGGAATTAGCTATTCCTACGCAGGTGAAAATATCGCAAAAGGTCAAAAAACGCCACAAGAAGTCATGAATGCTTGGATGAATTCTTCAGGTCACCGCGCAAACATCTTAAAACCTGAGTTTGACGCTATCGGGGTTGGTTTCTACCATGGAGCATGGGTGCAAATGTTTATTAAAGGCAGATAAATAGTAGTTGAAAAATCCTCCTTCACTAGAAGGAGGATTTTTACGCAAATAGGGCAGCTGCACCAGTCGGTGAGGTTTTTGTGTCGATTTTTAGCAGTTTTCGTCTAATCGAAAATAAACTCTAATAATCGAAGATAAATCACAAACAAAATGAAAAGAACAGCCACGATTCTCATCAGTGACTGTTCAAAACGTTATCTTATTTAAAAACATCTCGACCATCTGCACCTACAGAGTCATCTGTATTAGTTCGAGAATTAATTTCTTCGTCATTTTTATAGATCCCGTGTGATGGTTGTTTTGATCCAAGATATTTTGCCTTATGTTTTGCCTCCGTTTTGATGAACTCATCAAAGTTTTCGTTTACCATAAGTTTCACTCCATTTCATCTCAAAAGATCTCTTTTATTTTGTCCAATTAAGTCAATTTCATCAAAAAAGAGCACCGCGTCATGCGATGCTCCTAGCCAATTATATTTAATTAAAATCTTCCAGTTCCGCCGCCTAATTGTTGCTCAGCAAATGATACTAAGCGTTTTGTAATTTCGCCACCAACAGATCCATTTGCACGAGATGTAGTTTCAGCACCAAGATTTACACCGAATTCACTTGCGATTTCGTATTTCATTTGGTCAATCGCTTGAGAAGCACCAGGTACTACTAATTGATTTGAATTATTGTTACGGTTGCTTGCCATAATAAATCCATCTCCTTATCTAAATGTATTGTTTGGTGGGTTAGGGTGGATTTGCACCATCCATTAACCATCTAGGTTAACCCTTCGTAAAAGTCATTGATTTATTGAATTGTTGTATCATTTATTGATAATTAATATTGCTCGATAAAAAATATTTATTCAGTGATAGATAAAGAAAGTTTTTCCATTAGAAAATGGGTAATAGGATAAGGTTGAGGAATACTAGTAAACGAAATTATAAAAGGAGAGACTAATTGTGCCTACCGTCGAATTAGAAAATGGAAAAATACTTGCTTATGATGATATTGGAGAAGGGATGCCAGTTCTTTTCATTCATCCACCTGGAATGGGAAGACATGTGTTTTATTTTCAACGAAAACTTAGTCATAAAATGAGAGTGATACTACCTGACTTATCAGGCCATGGTGATAGCTCTCGAATTGACGCGAATACCGTTTCAGTGAAAAACTATGGAGAAGAACTGATTTCCCTCCTAGATAAATTAGAAATCGATCGTGCAATTATTTGTGGATATTCAGCAGGGGGAATGATTGCACAATATATGAGTATACATTACCAAAATCGGATAAATGGACTTATTTTGTTTGGTGGATATCCAACTGTATTGGATCCATTATTTAAAATGGAGCATAAAGCGGGAATGTTCATAGTCGAACGCCAACGTGAGTTCCTTAGTAGAATATTAGCTATAAGTCATACAAAAGACATGAAGTTAAGAAAATTGCTCTTTGAACATATGGGAAAAGCTCAAATTGATGTGTGGTCCAAATATTATTTTGAAGTAATGCATTATAACTTAATCAGTGAGCTTAAAAATATCTCAGTACCAGTTTTAATAATAGATGGTTCAAAATCTGATTTAACGAATAAATATCATTCTTATTATAAAAAAAGAATAAAACAACTTCGTGTTGTGTTGATTAAGAAAACCAATCATCAGGTGCCAACAAAAAGATGGGAGATAGCCAACAAGGAGATTGAATTATTTTGCAAAAAAATAAAATTAAAAGAAGGAAAAGAAGAATAATTGCTTAATTATATAAGGTAGTGCTTTTTAACTTTTAAAAAATTATCTTCCTTGCAGGAAAGCGCTAACAAACAATTCTGATATATTGGACCAGGATAAACTGGCATAGATAGAAAACTGTAGGAAGAATGAGGAGAGAGATTGATGAAGGTTGTAAAAGAAATATTTGGAGAGCTAAAAGGTGAAACCGTCTACTCATTCAAGTTGGAAAATAGTAGCGGCATGAAAGTATCATGTATCACGCTTGGATGTATCATTACGGACATTTATGTGCCTGATAAGCAGGGAAATTTGGAGAATGTAGTACTTGGATTTGATAATGTGGAAAGTTACATAAAAGATTCTCCTTACTTCGGTGCCGTTTGCGGACGAGTGGCAGGAAGAATTAGCAACGGGCGTTTTGAATTAGATGGTCAAACATATGAGCTGCCAAAAAATGATCAAAACAATCATTTACATGGGGGACCAGAGGCTTTTGATCAAAAGCTTTGGGATGCAAAAGAAATCAAGGAGAATGGCTTAATTGGTGTAGAATTTTCATATGTAAGCAAAGATGGTGAGAACGGCTATCCAGGGAATTTATCTGTGAAAACTACCTATACATTAAATGAACAAAATGAGCTTACGATCTCTTATTTTGCAACAACAGATAAGAAGACATTGGTAAATTTAACGAACCATAGTTATTTTAACTTAAGCGGGAATCTAAAAGATGATATCCTATCACATAAATTACATGTGAAAAGTAATAAAGTTCTTGAATTAGATAACAATGTCGTACCAACCGGAGAATTCTTAGATGTTCCAAACACACCTTTTGATTTTAGAGAGGAAAAAAAGATCGAAGATGCTATTTCTTCTAACCATGAACAAATTAAACTTGTAGGACAAGGTATTGATCATCCATTCCTTTTAAATGACCATCATAATGAAGAAATCATGTTAATAGATGAAAAAAGTGGACGGAAACTTACTGTGGAAACAGATCAACAAAGTGTTGTTATTTACACAAGTAATATGTTGGAAGAAACCTTTGATATAAGGGGTACAAAAGCAAGAAGATACTTGGGGGTTTGCTTAGAAACTCAAGGTCTTCCTGATTCCATTAATCATCCCAAATTTTCACCTTGTATTTTAAATGCGGGAGAAGAGTACAATACGTCAACGATTTATAAATTCACTGTTTCAGAATAAAGAAATAAACCCCACTTAAAATTTAGTGGGGTTTTTAACTAATCTCCATAAGGATATGGAACATGGATGCTGTCAATCGTACCAGGTTCATCCTGTATGGCATTTATTGATCGCATATATTCTTCAAACTCTTCTCTTATTTCTAAAGGAGCTCCTTCTTTTAAATGCCAATTACCAGGTTCATCCACGAAAAAAGTACTTTTCATAAATTTAGGTTTTTTGATAGGCATATTATCCCTCCAGATACCTTGTTATCTGTAGTTTTACCTAATCTAGAGGGATAAGTCACCTTTATAAAAAATGAATCAATTTTGTTTTATTTACTTAAAGTTGTTTCTTTTTCCTTTTTTTCAGGCGACTGTTCTTTTTCCTTCGTCGAACTAGATTTATTGAAAAATTGTGCAAAATAACCTGTAATTTGTCGGTAGTTTTCTTCAATTTTCTCAACAACGAAACTAATTCTCTCAAAAATAGTCGCTCTTAAGCTATCCAATTCCCTTGATGTTTTTAAATTGATGGCCTCTTGGTGATCGAGGCGTTCTAATATAGTTTTATGAAAAGATTCTTGAATTTCAATTGTAGATAAAATTTGATCGTTAATTTCCTTTTGGCTAACTAATTGCTCACTTACATTTGAATGTTGTTCTCTAAATTGATCAATTCTTTGTGCAAGCTGATTCATGGCTGTATCTTGAAGTGTAAGCTGGTCAATAATCGCCTGATTTACTAAACCTTCTTCTTCATATTTTTTAATAATTTCCTGATTAAATGAATCAATAGCTGCGAATTTTTGGATAAACATTTCGTAAGCTTCTTCTTGTTTATTAATATTTTCAAGCAATGGGATTGTTCGTTTTTCTTGATCCACAAGTTGTTTTGTTAATTGATGATAATGTCGTTGTTGTTCATGTTTTGTTTCATGAAGTAATGTATTTAAATTTGTTGAAGCATTTTTAAGTTCACCGTTCATGTTTTGTTGATTTTGAATAAATTCTTGTAAGTAATTCCTTCGAAACACCTCTTGATTTGATGTTGCTTTTACCTGCTTTGGTTGTTTGTATAGAAGAGGATTTTGTTGATTTTTTATATAAACCAATAAATTCACTCCTTTCACTCTTCATTTGAAATGATGTTAATATCATATGTGTGAGCCCTGAAATTTGATTAGTTTTTTTTCTTGAAAATTTGAAGAGTTTGCAAAAAGAAGGACATACTACAAAGGAATTTACGTAAAGGTGGTATGAGGAATGAGTATGGAATGGTTTGATCGTGTTAGTAGTGAGCTACAAGAGCATTTAGAATCAATTTGTGAAAAATACGATCAAGAAGGGCAAATGTCAATTGATCGTGGTGCAAAGCATCCAAGGATTGAATTTTTTGTTGAAACAGAGGATGATGATCGGGAGTATTTTTGTACCCTGTTTTTTGATCCTTACAATGAAGAATTTTATATCGAAACATTTGATTTGGAATACGAGCAAACCTCAAGAACAATTCTAACCGACATTGAAGATATTATTGAAGCAGTTCATGAAAGCTTCCATATGTACATAAACGATGAAGAGTTTGAGGATGAGGAGTTTGAAGATGAAGAGTACGACGAAGAAGAGGGAAATATTCTAGAAGAAATTGATGTTGAATGGGAAACACCAGAGGTAACGGCGTTTATGTATGAAGATGAAGTAGAAGTCACATATCAATTTGGAATTGTTCAAGAAACAGGTGATGGGGTTTTACGACGTGTAAATCGCATTAAAACAGAAAATGATGATATGATAAAAGATGAAACGAATTTTATTTTTAGTAAGGAAGAAGCGAGTACCATTATTGCTATGATTGCGAGTCATATGGATTCATTATCTGAATTTGATTTACAATGAACAGTTTGAAACTTATAAAAGAAGATGTTTTAAATGAAATTATTCATTTTTTAGCATCTTTTTTTTGTTATTTCATGAAAATAATCGTATCGAATAGTGAATTTTGGTAAGCTAGCAATATTAAGGACTTTAATAAGTGCATAAAGTATATGTAGGAAATTTTTATTGTGGTATCGAACTAGTAGTAGATAGGTTATGAAAGGCGGGGTTAAATGGATTCTTATGAGGAAAGCAAAAAATTAGAACAAGATAGAATCAATGAAATTTTACATAAAATGAAAAAAGATCTAGACGTATTAACAGTGCAAACCTCTTCTGTTAAAACAGATATTGTCTCAATCCGTAAAAACTTTTGGGAGGATGTGACAGTAAATCTTGATGATGCAGTCGAAGCTGGTGAAACAGCAACTAGCATCAAACAACAAGCAGAGTTTTTATCTGAACGAGAGCATCGTCACAAACATCTATACCGTGATCTGAAAAACCTACAGAAGTTAATAGATACTCCATATTTTGCGAGGATTGATTTTCTTGAAGAAGGTGAACAGGTAGTAGAAAGCATTTATCTTGGAATTGCCTCTTATATTGATCGAGAAACAGATGAATTCCTTATTTATGATTGGCGGGCACCAATTTCTAGCCTCTACTATGATTATTCGTTAGGGAAGGCAGAGTTTAAAGCTCCAGGTGGTATCATTAAAGGTGAACTTACCTTAAAAAGACAATTTATTATTAAAAGTGCTGTGATTGAAGGTATGTTTGATACAGGGATTACAATAGGGGATGAAATGTTACAAGAAGTATTAGGAAATCAGTCTAATACACAAATGAAAAGTATAGTAGCAACCATTCAACAGGAACAAAATCAAGTGATTCGTAATGAAAAAGGAAAACTATTAATTGTCCAAGGCGCTGCTGGGAGCGGAAAAACATCTGCAGCTCTTCAACGTGTAGCGTATCTATTGTATAAATATCGGGAAACCTTAGAGGCTGAAGAAATCCTTTTATTTTCACCAAATCTTATGTTTAATAGTTATATTCGAAATGTACTACCAGAGCTTGGTGAAGAAAATATGCAACAGACCACATTCCAGCAATACCTTCAGCATTCTTTAGGAAAAGAGTATGAGGTAGAGGATCCGTTTACACAAATGGAATACATGCTTACAGCTAAAGGGGAAAAGGAATATGAAATAAGACGACACTCAGCAATGTATAAATCTTCTTTTCAATATATGAAATTAATCAATCAATATCTTGAGTTTTTAAGTAGTGAAGGTTTAATTTTTCATGAAATTAAGTTTAAAGAGGAAAGGTTATTTTCTGCAGACCAATTAAAATCCTATTTTTATTCCCTGAGCAAAAACATTTCTATACCAAATCGATTAAAGCTTTTGACAGACTGGCTTCTTCATGAACTGAAAGTTATCGAAAAACAAGAAAGGAAAAAGGCTTGGGTAGATGAGGAAATTCAATATTTAAGTAAAGAAGAATACCAATTTTATTATGAAAAGCTCAGCAAACAAAAGCGATTTACACAAGATACATTTGATGATTATGATAGAGAGCAGGAAATGCTTCGAAAATACGTTGTCAAACGTCATTTAAGCCCTATTAGAAAGCTAATCAAATCTCAAATGTTTTTAAACATAAATAAAATGTATGAGCAATTTTTCGAGCTTGAACCGAATGTATTACTTGGTAACGAAAGCTTAAACCTCACAATGAATATGTGGAATCAGATTTGCTCTTTTACGTTAGGAAAGCTCAAAGAAGATCGTCTTCTGTATGAAGATGCAACACCTTTTTTATATTTCAGAGAAAAATTAATCGGCTTCCAAGTGAATACAAGGGTGAAGTATGTGTTTATTGATGAGGCACAGGATTATTCAGCTTTCCAATTTTCCTTTATTAATCATCTTTTCCCAAATGCAAGATTTACTGTATTAGGGGATATGAATCAAGCTATATTTGCCCATAACTCCCAATCAGGAATAGATGCTTTAACAGAGCTTTTTCCGAATGAACGAAGTGAGACCATTATCCTTAATAAGAGCTATCGCTCAACAAAACCGATTATAGAATTTACACGTGAGCTCTTAGTGGGCGGAAATAATATTATCCCATTTAATAGGGATGGAAAGAAGCCACAAGTAATAGAAAAAAATAATCAAGAAGAATTGGTTAAAGAAATTATTGAAAAAGCTCAATCCTATAAAGATTACCAGACAGTTGCGATCATTTGCCAATCAGCAAAAGAAGCCGAGGAAGCTTATAAACAATTAAAATCACAACTTGAGGTCCAACTTGTGGATAAACGGAGTAATGAATACCATGAAGGGGTTGTGATTATACCTGCTTATTTGGCTAAAGGTATTGAGTTTGATGCGGTGATCATTTTTAATGGTTCAAACGATGTGTATGGGGGAGATGAGGTTAGAAATCTATTTTATACTGCTTGTACAAGAGCTATGCATGAATTAGTTATCTATTCCATTGGTGATGTAACTTCATTTATAGAAAATGGTCCAGGTCATCTCTATACAAAGGAGATGAAGTGAAAATGAATAAGGGGGATATGAATATTATTGCCCATCTCCCGTATATAAAAGTGAAGCGGACCATTGAAGATAACGTACAAAATCATAAAGAGGAAGAATACATCATTGAGTTGTCATCCTATGGAATACAAACGGCATATGACACTTTTTTACTTGAAGAGGTTTTAGATATCTCCTACCGTGACTTTTCACAACATTTAGGTCTTCTTTACCTTCATACAATAAAGGGTCTGTATCCATATACTGTCAAAACGAATCCACAATCATTTATTAGGGAATTTAAGAAAATAAAACAGATATAAAAAATTCGGGACAAATTCTAAGTGAATTTGTCCCGAGTTATGTTTTAATCCTTTTGTTTTCCTTTTGCTTTATTTTTAAGAAAAAGTGAAAATTCTTCTTTACTGACATTAGATTTCATTGTTTCTTTAACTAGTCGAATAATTTCATCATCGCAAAGGTTTTTATTTCGATCTGTCAAAAGATCCACCCCGGTACAAATGTTTATAAAGCCTTATATTCTTTACCCAAAATGAAAAAGGGTGAAACATAAATTCAGAAAAATATTTTAACTATTTATAAAATAAGGTTTGAGTTGGTTTAAATGAGTTGAATGATTTTAATAAAGTTTATGGTGCCAAATCTTTTACTTTTCATTTATCAAATGTCCTTAAAAAAGTTAGGAGCTTTTCCATCCAGTAAATATTATGATCTGATTGGCTGAATGAATGCTCACTAATAAATTCTATGGCTTTTTTTGTTTATCATCTAGTAATAATTGAAATTGTTTTATTAGTTCTTTGTTATTTTTTGCCGCCTTATATTCATCCCAACGTTTTTTTCTTCATTTATCGAATCTTCCAAATAAATAGCTGCTTTAACTGGGTTTATATATTTCAACAGATATATGGATATGTATAGGTCTTCAATATTTGAAAACTTCTTGAAATTGTTGTAGATCTCTTGTTCAAGATACTGTCTTCCCTCATCTGTAATCGTGTATAAGGTTTTGTTAGGTCGATTTTCTATATGAATGGTTTCGACAGGCTCAATGAATCCTTTTTTCTGTAATGTCTCAAAGTTATAATAAAACAATTTTTTCAATATTTATTTAACTCAGTTCTATTACATTTAACTCTATTAATTCCCCACCCAATTTTACAGGGGAGTGGTCGGGGGTTCGAATCCCTCTCGGATCATCAGATGAGAAGCTTCAATTCCTTGGTAGGTAAGGGAATGAAGCTTTTTTGTTTTTGATCGCAATAAAAAAGTATCAATGTCCAAGATTTCCTTTGGTTAAAATGAATGATGATGGTTTATCTGACCATGTGATGACGTCATTATGCAGTTGTCGGTTCAAATCGGAACAAAAAATCCTTAGTTTTATAGCACTAAGAATTTTTGCTCAATCTTAACTTTTTAAGTCTTGTTTACTCTCTTATTAAGAGTACTGGATTTTCTTACTACTAATTCAGTATCGATAAACATATTTATTCGATCTACATCGTTATTTTCTATTTGATTAATAAGTTTTTCTACTGCTAGTCCTGCCATCTTATCTTTCTTTACGTGAATAGTTGTTAATTCTGGAGTAATGACTTGGGATTCAAAAATATTGTCAAAACCTATCACCGATATGTCATCAGGTACACGAATTCCTAACTCAGATAGAGATTTAATGACGCTAATTGCCATATAATCTGCTTCACAAAACAATGCTGTAGGAAGGTTGTGTGAACGTTTTCTCATCCTTTCAATAAATAGATCTTGAGAAGAAATCATAGTTGGTGATAGCGAAAACACATTTTCATTTTTCATTTTTAAACTATGTTCATTTAGTGCATGTAAAAAACCCTTCTTTCTCATATCAAAATTATACATTCTTGAATTGGACTCTATATAACCAATTTCGCTGTGTCCTAATTCAATAAGATGATTTCCAGCTAAATATGCCCCATGGATATTATTCATAACTACGAAATTCGTATTTAAAATCTCAAAACATGTATCGAGAACAACTAAATTTTGTTGAATAGTTGATACGATGTTGATTTGTTCAGGTGTTAAGTTTGTTCCTAATAATAAAATTCCGGAAGATGGTTGTTCTTGCTCAAGTCTTGTTAACTCTTCCTTTAACATATTAATGTCAACTGATGACACTAATAGGGAATAACCACTGGGGTTAATTTGTTTATCAATATTATTTATTAACTCCATAAAAAAAGGAAGAGATTCATAGTGTTCCGTCACAATACCTGAGTTTGTACAAGCAACAAACCTTAATAATTTGTTTCGGTTCTGTAAGTATTGATCCGCTTTTATAATCGGACGTGGAATATATCCGTGTTCTTGCGCAATTTTCATTATTCTTTCGCGAGTTTTCTCACTTACCCCATTTTTCCCGTTTAGAGCTAAAGAAACAGCTGATTTTGAAACACCTGCCAATCTAGCGATATCATCTATTCTCATTAAAATTTCCCCTATTCAGTATTTTTATATAAATTTACTAAACTTTTTTAATGAATTATAACATAAAAACATTGAATTGAATTATTGTTTAGTTCTTTTAAGATCATCTAAACTGATAAAAATCAAGAAAAGGGAGTTAAAAGGTTAGTGTACGATAAACTTATCTAAAAAAAAAAGAATTAACTAAAAAATATTTAGTTTAGTTTATT
>DASQMK010000082.1:0-2525 GCA_035645575.1 Metabacillus sp. | reverse complement strand
AATAATATTAAAAATATACATATCAAATGATGGCAGATATTCCGCAAAGAAAATATGGTCTGCTCCCATAAATTTTTTTGTTACATAACTCTTCGAACTATTTTTTATCTCTTTAGCATACCTTAGGAACTCCCTATTTTGTTTCCCAATAAATTCAGGACGGTTACTGGAAACAATCATCCCATCACGATCAATAATAAGTACGTCATTTCCCTGACTTGTAAAATTGGTGTAAAATTTCTGAAATTCGCTTTCTTGAATCGCAACATAGACCGATCCGTAAACTTTTCCAGAGATCCGTTCCATGAGAGCTCTTGAAGCAACAACAAAGGTTTCTTCTTCTCCTTCCAGCAGTGTCGATTGGCGTTTATCAAATTGATACATCAATTTTTTGGGCTCATTAATTGTATTTGAGGTAATAGAGCTTTTTTTCAATTCTTCATCACTTATTGGCCAATATGCTCTATCCGTTGAATAAGTGATATCATTAAAACCTGTCACGCTTATACTCACATCATAAGCATCAACATTTGGTTTAATACGGTTCATTAATTGATTTAATTCAAAATAAATGGTCATTTTTTCCGAATTTGAGTGCTCAGATGTTAAAATCGTTCTAAGATTACCACTTTGTAAAAGATTATTGGAAGCAGTAACAATCGAGGCATGAAAAGATTCAAAGCCTTCTTTTACCTGGTTAATGACTTTTGCGTTTGTAATACTGAATTTATCAATAAAAAAATCTTCTGACATTCGAATGGTTGTCCATGTGATAATCATTGAAACACAAATAATACTAATAAATGTAATAATAAACATGATGACAAATAAACTATTATGGTTAAAGTGGTCTCTTATCCTCATTTACATCCCAACTTACTTCAATTTTCTGCGATACTGACTTGGGGATAACCCCTTGAATTTCTTAAAGACTTTACAAAAATAGCTATGATCAGAATAACCTACATTTATACTAATTTCAGATACTGGAAGGTTAGTTGTCAGTAGTTGTTTCGTCGCTTCCTCAATACGAATTTTATTTAAATATTCAATAAAACCCTCGCTATTATGAGTTGAAAAATAGCTTGATAGATAGGACGGGTTAAAGTGGAAATGGTTCGCTACATCTTTTAGTGTTAGTGGTTCCATATAATGTTCATCTAAATAATCTAATAGCATTCTTATATTTGTATTTCCACCTAAAGCTCTTTTAGATGAAATACAATGTAAAGCTTCTTCTAAGAAATGATTTAATTGATCCACCACTTCATCAGATGTTTTGGCATTATCAATGTGTTGAAAATATACATATTTTGTGCTTTCCAATTCTTTTACGTCATACTTCATATTTCCTAATAGAATAATAATATTAAAAATAATATGACCGAAAAACGATTTATACTCAGAAACATCCATTGTATATTGTTTTGAGAGAATATTTGCATGCTCCCTTAAATAAGTAAAAGCAGAGTCAAACCTCTCATGTTTCAGCTCATCAGTAAACCAATCTAAATTAAATGAATCGATCCCTGTAGTTGAAGTCGGTAAACCTTTTTGAGATAAAAGGATATGATCTGGAAAATAAAATCTATATTGGGTAAGGTTTATGAAACCCTCTTTATAAATGGTTTTAATTTGTTTAATATCATGAAAAACCTCACTTATAGTAAAGCCAATACCAGGAGCAATATGATAACTTTTGGCCACAAATTCCTCTAATTTTAATTCTTCATTTGAATTAATGATGTATACGGTTACATTTTGTTCTGATTTTATGAAATAGATTTCTGCTTCATCAAGATATTTCTTTAATAAAGAAAACACTTTTTCCTTCAAAGATGTGATGCCTTCTTCTTTCGCAACAAGGCTATTCATATCGACACCTAATAAATAAAAAGAACCGTATAAAAACTTAGGTGTGTTCTCCTCATCAATTGTTCCAAAACCCGATATTAATTTGTCAATGAAATGTTCGATGGTTAAATCATGATCAATCTTGTTAACGTCAAAACAAGATGAAGGAATTCGATTTGCTGCTTTTTTTAATACTTTTAATAGTTCTTGAGAATTCAACTTTGGTTTTAATATATAATCGACAACCCCACTTTGGAAGGTAGACCTCACATAATCAAACTCTCCAAAACTACTTAATATAATGACTTCTATATGAGGATATTTCTCTTTTACTTTTCTTGTTAGTTCTTCCCCATCCATTATTGGCATGACAATATCAGTTAAAATGATATGCGGATTCGTCCGTTCAATTAGTTCAAGCGCTTCTTGTCCGTTAGATGCCTCTCCCACAATTTGAAAGCCTTCTTCCTCCCAATTTAAATAATGTTTAATTCCTTGTCTTATCAATAATTCATCATCTACAATAAGTGTCTTATATAACTTCTTATTTTCCAACTGAACCCCTCCAATTGGTCTAGACTTCCTATAGTATTTCACTTCTTTTAAGTAAATTTCTTTATTACTACTTATATTACATTTTAATTCTTTTTAGCTCAATGTTAATTAATCAA
>DASQMK010000081.1:0-2794 GCA_035645575.1 Metabacillus sp. | reverse complement strand
TTTCTATTAAAATAGGTTTGTGTGAAACGAATATAAAATGTTTCAACAAATGTTCGTTTTCAATCATGTTAGTAAAAATGATTATATGTTTTATTATAAACGGATAGAACCCAAAAGTCTCATCTAAAGACTCAAAAATATTCATCAAAAAGCACCATATTTC
Organism: Metabacillus sp.; assembly: GCA_035645575.1. Taxonomy (GTDB): domain Bacteria; phylum Bacillota; class Bacilli; order Bacillales; family Bacillaceae; genus Metabacillus. The sequence goes on along the minus strand of DASQMK010000081.1, from coordinate 2,631 downwards.
AGCATTTAAATAATTCTAAATTAGGCTTATTCGTTTGAAACGATATCTTCAATGTTTTCGTCTAATATAGTAAATACGGCATCATTCAAAAGACCCTATAACTTAGCTCATTTCATCCTACTCATCCGTATGTAAAATAATAATTGGGGGATCAACATGAAGAAAACGAAAGGATTCATCAAAATAGCAGTACTAACGTTAGGATTAACCGGAATTTGGGGTGCTTCGGGTGCAGAGGCATCCACACAGTATACGATTAAAAAAGGTGATACACTTTACCGTATTGCGAAGGAAAACGATATGACAGTCTCACAATTGAAACAACTTAACAACCTCTCTTCCTCAATCATTTATCCCGGAAACACATTAAATATTCCTACTCAAGTTACCATCAAAAAAGGTGATACACTTTACGGTCTTTCTAAAAAGTATAAAACTACCGTTTCACAATTAAAATTCCTTAATCAACTGTCTTCAAATACAATCTATGTAGGGGATAAGCTTATCATTCCAACAACTGTTACAGTAAAAAAAGGTGACACTTTATACAGTATTGCAAACAACTATGGCATAACAGTAAAAGAATTGAAAGCTCAAAATTATTTAACATCAAATATAATTAAAGTTGGCCAAATCCTTAATGTTGCTCAACCCGGGTCATCTTCATACATTCCAACGAGCTATGATGCATATGATATTAAGATCAATGTTTCTCCAAAGAATGGATTTACATTTGATGCAGAGGAGCCTAGACGGTTTATCTTAAGTTACGAAAAAAATGGTTCTTATTTTTCTAGGATTGAAGTGTTAGATGCAAAGGCAAATATAAGCGAGGTTAAAGAAAACTCAAAAGCTTACTTAAAAGAATATACAATAACCGAACATCCAACAAAAACAAGCTCACACCCATTCTACCGAGACGCTGAATTTTTCCTACACGGAACCTCTGATAAAACCCAAGTGAATATTGTTATGAAAAAAGTAGACGGTGTGTGGGTACGTATGACTATTCATTATTTGAACAAAGAGGAATCAGAATTCATTACACCTAAGATGATTGAAGCATTACAAACAATTAAGGTCATGTGACCATGAAATCGTAACAAAACTGTAACCTGAAATATATTGACGTTAACAGATAAATATTTTATGATTATCTTAATTAAATAAGTCGTTCTCCTAAAGGGGAGTAGCTTTTACAACAAAGTCGTCATTACAGAGTGAATCGCTCTCGGCTTCGTTGGCAACCTTAACGTTGTTAGCAAGACCTTTACTAAATCGGTAAAGGTCTTTTATGTCTTTTTTAAACCTTTACCAAATACGGTAAAGGTTTTTTCTTTTATACCTTATAGGAAAGCGATAAAAAGGAGATTACTATAATGGTAAAAAAACTTTCAATGGAAGAATTGATTAAGAAAAATAAAGAAGAACTTCTTAAAGATAAAAGTCAGCTAGATAAAATCGAAAGACGTCTTGAACAAAAATATGTAACACGCAGTGAATCTATAGGAGGAGATAAATGATGTTACTTAGAAAATATATGTCACTTTTAGGTGTAGGTTCAGCGGTGATCGATCTTATTCTGTCTAAAGACACATATAGGCGCGGTGAGCTAATAAATGGATATTTTCACCTAAAAGGCGGAACAATTGAACAGCAATTAAAGAGAATTGATAGTGATCTTGTGTTAATAGATAAAGCTACAAATACAGAAAAAGTGATTGATACGGCTACTATATTATCATCGAAGCTTATCAATCCTGAAGAAGATAGCAAGGTGACTTTCACCTTTAAATTACCAGAAAACATCCCTGTTTCAACAGATAGTATTTCCTATCGTTTTAAAACAAGACTTACCTTCAATGAAGGCGTAGAGAGTAAGGACCAAGATCTTATTCAGATCATATAAAAGGTCTATTGCAGGTTCGATCCCTATTTATTGGGATTGAACTTCTAATAGTGATAGAGACTAAACTTGTCATTTCTCTAAAATATTACATCATAGTCTAGTTACTACTATCCAAAACTTTTTTCTCAAATCTTAGAGGGGTGATCAACATGATAAAACGATTAAAAAGACTAAAATTCATCGCTAAATTTTGGAGATTCATCCCATTTTTAAAGGAGTTTTTCCTTTCCAAACAGGTTGAATCATATAAAAAGATATTAGGAGCTTTACTCATCCTCACATATGCATTCTTCCCATTCGACTTAATTCCTGACTTTATATCCTTTTTAGGAATTATCGATGATGTTGTGATTGCAACATTTGTGCTAGATTGGTTGATTAAGATCGCACCGGAATCACTGAAAGAGAAATATGAACTCTAGTTAAAATCATAGACTGTCCTTCATCGTTGTATGTGAAGGACTTTTCTTTTTATATCTCATTCCTTTTGTCCTTCGTCGGTACTATGAAGAACTTTTCCTGTTAAAAAAGTAAAAGCTAAGTGTTAACTTTCGATTAGGTTAACACTTAGCTTAATATCAATTTACTCTATTATTTTTCATGCCTGTGAAAGAGAGGGATGCTTAAAGACTTTAGGAATATTAATCCCGTTTTTCATTTTTACAAATAAAGTCTCCCTGCTTATTAATGGAGTAGCTTTTATAGTTGATGACATGTTATTT
>DASQMK010000080.1:0-24145 GCA_035645575.1 Metabacillus sp. | reverse complement strand
GCGTATCCGCTTGTTCCTAGAGTAACAAGCAATCCTAATAGAATTTCACCTGCAAAAATATTCCCGTAAAGACGAAGACCAAGCGTTAATGTGTTCGCAAATTCTTCAATTATCTTAAGCGGAAACATAAATGGCATCGGTTTTAAAAAGTCCTTGCCATATTCAGATACACCTTTCATCTTAATTCCATAGTAGTGTGTTAACGCTACTACTAGAATCGCAAGAGTTAATGTAATGGCAGGATCTGCAGTTGGAGACTTCCACCATAAATCATGACCTACAACAATGGCAAAAGGTAACCCCAGCATGTTTGATACAAATACATACATTAAAAGCGTGATTCCTAACGTTAAGAAACGTCCGCCTGTTTGCCAATCCATTGTACTGCCGATAATGTTTTTAACAAAATCAACAACCCATTCGATGAAATTCTGCATACCTGTCGGTTTCATCGCTAATTTGCGTGTTGCTGCAAATGCGATTAGAAAAACGATTAAACTAGCAATCGTAATCATTAATACATTTGATAAATTAAAAGTAAGACCTAAAAACTTTACCACAGGAGCTTCGTGACCCAATAGATTCACCTCTCTTCCCAGCTAAGCGCGTGAATGTTGAATAACATAATCTATCATAATAACGATGTACATCGTCATTAATCCAATAATGACACTAATTAAATCAAAATACTCAGGAAACTTTAGTGCGAAAAATACAGCAACACCAGCGGCTGCCATTCTAGACGTTGTTCCTAATGAGCCTGTTTTCCGCCCTTCATCTAATGCGCGTCCAAATTGTTTGTGCTTTCTCACCATGATCCACAAGTTGTACAATGTAATGCATGTCCCAAGAAGCAATCCTAGAAATACTGACTGATACTTCGTAAATCCCCATCCTAAAACGTAAAGGGCTAGCAGATAAAATATGTATTTGCGATATCTTTGAAACATCAGTTGCATATCAGACATGAAATAATTATTCTCCTGAGAAATAGTGGTGGACTAATTTAAGCATGGAGTAAACTCCAGCAGCTAGTCCTAGCAGAAGGCCTATGATTAAAAACAGCGGCTCTGTTTCCAAATAACTGTCAATCCATTTCCCAGTAAATATACCTATTAATATAGAGCCAACTAGTTGGGAAAGGATAGCTGACATGAGGCCCATCGCATGAAGTGGATGGCGTTTTTTTTGTCGCATTTTATAAATCCTCAATCTTTAGATTTATAACGGAATTAGGGGGTGAAACATGGGATTTGAACGATATTGTAAACCTTATCATTATACCCTCGTATAGCATACAATAGCGTATATGTGATGTCAATTGGTTTAAAGTTAAAATGTTCACAATCGATTCAAATCATCACAATTCGTTCACATTTAAACGCTTACCAACCCTTGACTTACTATATTTAATTAATTATTCACTTAGTAAAATATCTGTTTCCAAATAATTTTCTTGGCCATTTTTATTTGCAAAAACAATTGCTTTGTAATTTCCCAAAGGGACTTTTAGATCTTCTGCTTTCATTTCCCCCTCAATCAATCCTCTTGGCGCTTCATACAGCCAATCTAAATATCCAACAAAAGCTAACGAATCCGGATCATATAAAGCAATGCCAGCCTCATCTGCTCCACCTGGTAAATACATTTGATATTTAAACGTATCAGGTGTATCTCCGTAAGTAAGCTCAAACCCCATAATTCTCGGATAGTCCGGCTCATCTATCACATAGGCATAAGGAATCTCTGTCACCGTTTCTCCCTGATAGATTGTAAGCCATCCTTCGTTTATCCCCTGTTTCATTTGACTCGGTGTAATATCAACACCTACTTCAACCTGTTTCTTTTCCCCTGGCTTGATTACTATTTTATTAGGCAACACCCATCTGATGCCAGGTTTGTTTTTGGGTGTTTGAAATGTGATTGTTTTTTTCACATTTGATTGATTATCGATGATCACTGTTTCCGTTTTTTTGGTTCTAGGGTGGTTTGTATCAAACTGCCCAAATGTTAGTGAACCTGGGTAAATAAGCACCTCAGCCTCAATTGCTTGTTTTACATTTATTCTCCCAGCTCCTTGTTCATTCGGAGCTAATTTTCTGCCCTTATCATCTTGTAATTTTATAGCAGTGTTCATGAGGGAAGCTTTTATTTGTTCAGGTGACCAATTTGGATGTGCTTGTTTTATTAATGCGCATGCTCCTGCGACATGCGGTGCTGCCATACTTGTACCATGCAATGATAAATAACCATCAGGAATGGTGCTATCAATTGCAACTCCTGGTGCAACAATATCCGGCTTTATTGCCCAAGTCGTTGTAACAGGTCCCCTTGAACTAAAATCCGCCAGCTCATCTTCCTCTTTTTCATAGATCGTTCTAACAACCGGTCTATAATTCAATAATTTTTTTATCGCAATTCCATCTTTCTTTGAAATAGAAGCAACCGAAATATCTAATGGAACCTCAAGTGATCCCGCAAAGTTCCCTTTTACATTATTAAAGATAATGACAGCTTTCGCCCCACGTTTTTTTGCGTTTACCACTTTTTCTGTGAATGGAATTTTCCCTCTTTCAATAAGAGCAATCTTCCCTTTTATTGATTCTTTAAAATCATCCTCACGTCCCAACCCAACATACACCATTTCATCTAAGCTTTTTAAATCCCATGGCTTCGCTCCTTGTAAAAGATGGATAGGAATTGGATTTTTCAGCCCTGAAATAGATAAGAATGGCAGATGAATGGGTGGAGAGGATGCTCCTACTGAAATCGCCTTTGACGATGTTCCCGGAGAACCAACCGTCCATAAATCTGGACCTGAATTCCCGCTAGAGGTGACAGCCACAATCCCTGATTCAACAGCACGGTCAAGCGCCAAGCTTGTTGGCCAATCTGGCCCATTCACATTATTTCCCAATGACAAATTAATGATATCCACTTTATCCTTTATCGCCAGATCAATCGCTGCGATTACTTGATCTGAAGTACCCATACCACCAGGCCCTAATGCGCGATATGCATAAATATCAGCTTCTGGCGCCATCCCCCTAAGTTTACCGTTTGCTGCAATAATTCCGGCAACATGTGTACCATGGATCGTTCCTTCTCCTCTGACATCTGAAGTCTCCAGAGGATCTTGATCTCCATCAATAACATCATACCCCCCAGCATAATTTCTCCGTAAATCTGGATGCTCATAATCTATGCCTGTGTCAATAACCGCAACCTTTATTCCTTTGCCTGTTAAGCGGTGATCCCCTGAATCAAACAATCCCCGTACCTCTTCCCCTCCAATAAACGGAACACTCTCATCAATTTGCGAGGCATAGGAAACGATTGGACTCCAATGGATAACAGCTTGATTTTCTTTTATTTTATCTAGTTCTCTCACTGGACCTTCTATTGAAAAGCCATAAAACACATGTTGATAGGTTTGGTGAATCACAACATTTGGGTGAGGAGATAAAGATTCCTTCATCTCCTCAAACTCTTCTTCTCTTACAATCACCATCATTTTTTGGATTTGATCTTCATCCACTTCAGGAAGTGGCGGTCGATTTGGAAAAGCTACACCTTCAACTGTTTGGCATAAAAAGAAAGTCATAAAAAGAAGGATACACACTCGTTTTTTTATTGCCATCAAGATCCACCTCCATTTCTAGTTTGTTCCTTCTTATTAAAAACATGTAATAATTCACAAAAGCTCGGAGTGCCTTGATCAGCCTAGGGCAAATAAGACAATTTAGAATTGAAGGCGTTCTTTGCCTTCAATTCTAAATTGTCTAGACCCTAGAGGGGCCAAGCACTGGCAGTCTAAAACAACGTCCTGCTGCAACGACTGCACTTGTACTTTCTGTACTTCGGAGCTGATGTCGAAGCACTCTTCCATATCTATGCAATTTATCATTTCCTACAATAAAAAAGAGGATAGCCCATGAGCCACCCTCTTTTCATCATTATTTTGTTCCGTACAATCTGTCACCAGCGTCTCCTAATCCAGGGACGATATAGCCATGATCATTTAATTTTTCATCAAGAGCAGCAATGTAAATATCTACATCTGGATGTGCTTCCTTCACTACTTCCACACCTTCTGGAGCGGCAATTAAGCACATGAATTTAATATTTTTTGCTCCGCGCTTTTTCAAGCTATTAATTGCTTCTACTGCTGAACCACCTGTTGCTAACATAGGATCTACTACAATTAACTCACGCTCCTCTATATCAGAAGGAAGCTTTACATAGTATTCAACCGGTTGTAATGTTTCTGGATCACGGTATAACCCAACATGTCCAACTTTAGCGGCTGGAATTAATTTTAAAATCCCATCTACCATTCCAAGTCCTGCACGAAGAATCGGGATGATTCCCAGTTTTTTCCCTGAAAGAACTTTTGATTTTGCTGTCGTAACAGGTGTTTCAACATCTACTTCTGTTAACGGTAAATCCCTAGTAATTTCAAATGCCATTAAACTTGCTACTTCATCAACAAGCTCACGAAATTCCTTTGTTCCTGTTTTGGCATCACGAATATATGTAAGTTTATGCTGAATTAATGGATGATCAAACACGTACACTTTCCCCATCAAATCATCTCCTTTTCTTTGACACTTCAATAGATTTTACAGAAAAACAAACATAGTTTCAAGTTAGTTAAATTTATTTCTATATTTATCTTAAAATTGACCCAAACAAGAGGATTTTAGGCCACTCTTGTCGAAATTCCCTTACTATTAGCATCCCATTACTATCATTTACAATGCATCAAGGAAGGCGACCATAATGAACCTATTCCATTACAATAAAAGGGCATATACCAACTCATTTTTGTATACGTTCTTCCCCATTATCGCTCTATACATTTTTCATGATACATTTAGAGTTCTATATAATCCAAAAAACCACTTAAGCTTGCATTTGTCTTTGGAATTGTATAGTGTATTTATTTCTTTTATCATTTTTATTTTTGGGTGGAAGGCATTAGTTCATAATCCTCCTACCACGTTATTATATATACCGTTCATTTTTCTTAGTGTTGGATATTTTGACTTTATGCACACTTTGACTTATCCAGGAATGCCACCCCTGTTTTCACAAGGTTCTATTAGTAAATCAAGCTGGTTTTGGATAGCAGCCAGAGCTACAGAAGCCTTATTGTTGACTATTGTCTTATATCATGATGAAAATGCCTCAAAAAACACGAAAAGAAAAACAATTCTTTCAGTGACCATCATTTATATGGCAATCATAACGGTGCTGGTTTATATGTTTGGTCATAGAGTTCCTCTCTTAGTTATTGAAGGCTCTGGTCCAACTCCTTTTAAAAATCTTTTAGAATATATATTTTGCGGATTACATTTTGTCTCCATTTCTTTCGTATTGAAAAAGCTAAATTTTACGAAAAGTGATTCCCATATCTATTTAATGTTTGCCTTTATTCTCCTAATAATTGGTGGAATTCAATTTACTCTTTACAAAAGTGTTTATGATACAGAAAACATTATCGGCCATATTTATAAAGCAATTGGCTATACGTTTATTTTTAGAGCTTTTTTCTATTCTAATCTGCACTTAACGTTTATTAATAAAGAAAAAGCTGAAAGAAATTTGGTAGCGACAAAGGGGATATTGGACTCATTCTTTACGCACACACCTGACAGCATTGCCCTTTGTGATAAAAATGAAAAGATTGTAAAGGTTAATGCAGGATTTGAAAGGTTAACATGTTTGGAGAGCAAGGATGCGATAGGTAAACCTATTGTTGAAATGTTCCCTAGTATTCAAAAACAAGTGAGATTCCTCGTTAAAGAAGTATTGAATAACAAAAGCTTTAGAGATTATGAGGTAGAATCAGAGGAAAACTCTATTAGAATGTCGATAACGATTTTTCCTATATACAATGACGAGCATATTCGCTTTGCTGTTATTTCCAGGGATATTACTAAAATAAAGAAAACAGAGGAGTTACTGAGAAAATCAGAAAAACTAGCTGTAGTTGGAGAGCTGGCTGCAGGTATTGCTCACGAAATTAGAAATCCATTAACTACTTTAAAGGGCTTTACTCAAATGCTAGGTAAGGAATCCTCCGAAAGGGAGAAACCGTTTGTTGACCTTATGCTTTCTGAACTGAATCGAATTGAGCTTATCACAAATGAATTTATGATTCTTGCTAAGCCTCAATCGATCAAGTACCAGCTACATGATCTAAAGAAAATTGTGGTCCACGTTTTGACGATCATCGAACCACAAGCAACTTTAAATAACGTTGAGATTAGAACCACGTTCACAGATCTGACCGTCAATATCATTTGTGATGAAAATCAGTTAAAGCAGGTTTTTATTAACTTAATAAAAAATGCACTCGAATCAATGCCTGAAGGTGGAGAACTTCACGTTTCAATCGATCCCCTCCAAAGCGATCGCGTCTGCATCTGTATTAAAGACACTGGCTGCGGTATACCAGAACATGTCATAAACCGGCTTGGCGAACCATTTTATACACTAAGGGAAAAAGGGACCGGCTTAGGCTTAATGGTAAGTTTTCGCATTATTGAAGCTCATCAAGGATCGATTCAATTTACAAGTATGGAACATAAAGGGACAAAAGTAGAAATCTTACTTCCCTCGGAAATAGTATAAAGGCTGACTTCTTATTGAAGTCAGCCTCTTGTTTTCATTATAAATTACGATATAAAGGGAATTTGCTAGTTAAGTCTTCAACACGTTGCTTAGCTTCAGCTAGTTTTGCTTCGTCTTCATGGTTTTTAAGAGCGAATGCAATGATGCTTCCGATTTCGTCCATTTCTTCTAAACCAAAGCCACGGCTTGTTACAGCTGCTGTTCCGATACGGACTCCACTCGTTACAAATGGGCTTTCTGTTTCAAATGGAATCGTATTTTTGTTTACTGTAATACCGATTTCATCTAGTACGTGTTCAGCTACTTTACCAGTTAACTGAAGAGAACGAACATCTACTAATAATAAGTGGTTGTCTGTTCCGCCAGAAACAAGTGTTAAGCCTTCAGATTGAAGCTTATCAGCTAAACGCTTTGCATTATCAATGATGTTTTGCGCATATGTTTTAAAGCTTTCATCTAGAGCTTCACCAAATGCTACTGCTTTAGCAGCGATTACGTGCATAAGTGGTCCACCTTGGATTCCTGGGAAGATCGATTTATCGATTTTCTTACCGAATTCTTCTTTACAAAGAATCATACCACCACGTGGTCCGCGAAGTGTTTTATGTGTTGTTGTTGTCACGAAGTCCGCATATGGAACTGGGTTCTCGTGAAGTCCTGCTGCAACTAGACCTGCGATGTGAGCCATATCTACCATAAAGTAAGCTCCTACTTCATCCGCAATTTCACGGAATTTTTTGAAGTCGATTGCTCTTGGGTATGCACTAGCTCCTGCTACGATTAACTTTGGCTTGTGAAGTCTAGCTTTTTCTAATACATCTTCGTAATTAATACGATGAGTTTCTTCGTCTACACCGTATTCTACGAAGTTATATTGCACACCACTGAAGTTAACTGGACTACCATGTGTTAAGTGACCGCCATGAGATAGATTCATTCCAAGAACTGTATCTCCATGCTCCAGGATTGTGAAATAAACTCCCATGTTTGCTTGTGCACCTGAGTGTGGCTGAACGTTTACATACTCTGCACCGAAAATTTCTTTTGCACGATCTCTTGCAATATCTTCTACAATGTCAACATGCTCACAGCCACCATAGTAACGACGACCTGGATAACCTTCTGCATATTTGTTTGTTAAAACAGATCCTTGAGCTTCCATTACAGCTTCACTAACAAAGTTTTCTGAAGCAATTAGCTCAATTTTTGTTTCTTGACGAGTACGTTCTAACTGAATGGCTTCAAATACTTTTGCATCTTGTTCTGGTAAATGTTTCATTCGTTCGTATCTCCCTTCATATTAAACACATTTCATCTTCGTTTTATTCCATCTATATTTTACACGCTACATAGCTAGAATGTAAAAGATTTTCTGAAATAATTATGGATTTTTTAACATTTTGTGTCGTTCACCTGTTAAAAACCGAATAATCTCCAGGTTTTTCACGTTCAATATTCGTTTTGGTATGTTGTTCCTTTTTAAATATATACAACTTATTGTCGTTACTTTTTCTTACAATGTCAACTGAAAGATAGAATATTTTGAGACTTCTTATTAGTATGTGCAAAAATAATATTCCATCCTTAGAATTTTCTTATGCAAAAGTTAGTACATAAGACTGTACTTATGTAGATTTCTTGTTTTATCTTCGATTCTGAGAATTTATCTTCGATTCTTGCGATTTATCAACGATTAATAGAATTTATCAACGATTTTCGGGATTTATCAACGATTAGACAAAATTCAACAATTTCCGCCACCCATCACTCCCTACAAAAAAGAGCCAACCTAAGTTGACCCCTTACCGACACGATTGATTCTCTTTAGTATGTTCATAAACCGCTCTTGCCCCGCCAATTAATTTCGGACGTGTTTTGGCCATGGTCACATGGGCAGAGCCGATTTGCTTTACTTTACTTCTTAATGGAACAGCAACATGTTTTAAGTGCATTCCTATAAAGGTGTCACCAATGTCAATGCCTGCATCCGCTTTAATAAATTCCACAATGGTTGGGTTTTCCATATGCTGATAGGCATAGGTAGCCATGGCGCCGCCTGCTTTTCTTACAGGAATGACGGTTACTTCTTCAAACCCTTTTGTTTTGGCTACTTTCCTTTCGACGACAAGGGCGCGATTTAAATGTTCACAGCATTGAAAAGCCAGCTCAACTCCAGTTTGCTTTCGAAATTGATCTAAAGTCTTGAAAATCATTTCAGCTACTTCTTCTGTTCCGGCTGTGCCGATTTTTTCACCAATAACCTCGCTTGTACTGCAGCCAATTACGAGAAGGTCCCCTTTTTGAAGATCAGCTTGAGATATAAGATCTGTTAAAAGGTCAGATAGATCCTGCATCCAATCTTGAAGTTTTGTCATGATTTTAACTTCCTTTTAGTTATGTTCATTTTCATACTCTGAGATTTTTCCAACACGTGTTGCGTGACGGCCACCTTGGTATTCCGTTGTTAACCAAATTTTTGCAACGTCTCTAGCAAGTCCGGGTCCGATGACACGTTCTCCCATTGCTAAAATATTTGAATCATTGTGCTCGCGTGTTGCTTGAGCGCTAAAGGTATCATGAACTAGTGCACAGCGAATGCCCTTTACTTTGTTGGCAGCGATACTCATGCCAATGCCCGTTCCGCAAATTAAAATTCCTCTATCAAATTCACCATTTGCTACCCTTTCTGCAACAGGTAGCGCATAGTCCGGATAATCGACAGATGTTTCACATTCACAGCCCATATCAACGTAGTCAATATTCAGCTCTTCTAATAGCCCTATGATTTCTCTTCTTATATTTATTCCACCGTGGTCAGATGCGATCGCTACTTTCATAATGTCCTCCTAAAGGTTCAATATTCTTGTTACCTTTATTTTACCGCTTAAATGACAAAACGATCAATTGTTTTCCTTAATTCTTCTGAACTTTCAGCTAGTTTTTGTCCTAATTGATTCATGTTTTGGATATGCTCTGATTGCTCTGTGATCGCTGAGGCGACTTCTTGTGCACCAGCAGATGTTTCCTCTGCAATAGCTGCTACCTCTTCTGATTGCGCACCTGTTCTTTGAAGTGAGTTCATTTGCTGACGAATGAGCTCACTAATTTGATTGACGGCTTCTGCTACATCGAAAATCGATTGACTTGATTGATCAAGTAATTCTGCAGATACTTGTCCATTTTTCGCTTGATTTTTTGCTATTTCTACTTGATCTGCTATTTGGCTCACAACATTTTGGACCTCTTGTTGAATATTTTGGATTAGCCCTGTAATGCCTTGTACCGCCTTTGCGCTTTCATCGGCCAGCTTACGGACTTCATCCGCAACAACTGCAAAGCCCTTACCATGCTCACCTGCCCGGGCTGCTTCAATAGACGCATTCAGCGCAAGGAGATTTGTTTGGTTTGCAATGTCTCCAACTAGAGACACAATGCTTGAAACCTCTGTTGCATGCTGTTCTAAGCGGCGTACAGCTGTCATGGACTTTTCATTATCCTGAGCTAATGTTTGAATTCCTTCGATTAAAGCCTCATAAACCTCTTTGCTTTCATTTAAGGATGTAACCATCTGTTTCGACAATTGTTCAGATGAAGTAGCTTTCTCTTCAACCTGTGAAGCAAACTCAATGATATCCTCAACAGATGTTGCCGTTTCTTGAATAGCTACAGCGGATTGGTCTGCCCCGCGTGAGATTTCTTGAACGGTAAGTAAAATTTCATCTGCCTGCTTTGATGCGCTGCTTGATGCACTGGCAATCTGACTAACCTGATCATTTGTTGTTTGAAAATTAACCTCGATACTGTGCACCATATTGCGCATATTATGTAGCATTTCATTAAAAGCAATGCTTAACCCTCTAATTTCATCATCACTTTTTGTGACAGGAACATCTTCCTCAATATCGCCTTTCGCTGCCTTATATGCAGCAATTTCAAGCCTTTTTAGAGCTCTTGTTATAAATCCTGCTCCAAAATATGCTAATACCCCAGACCAAAAAATCCCCATTAGTAATGTTATGAGAGTAAAGAGTGCGGGTGATACTAGATGGTCAACATATTCCCCTATAAAAGAAATAAAAATAGCACTTGTTGAATACGTGATCACCGCAAGTATTGTTACTAAAACAACAAGCTTCATGCGTAAACTAAACTTGTACTTTTTTTCTTCCATGACAGCTTCTCCTCCAAAGGGTTCGATCATTTCTCTAGCTTTATCACAAGCTTTTTTATTAGTTCTTCTAGGTCAGATAATGTTTGTCTGTACATAGGTAGTGGTCCACCAAATGGATCTGAAATATCTCGAGGTGTTTCCTCTTTATCTGACACATATTCCGAAAGTGTATAGGTTTTTCGACCTACATGCGGATACAAATCGATGACAGATTGCTTATGCTGATTTGTCATTGTCAAAATAATCGTTGCCCAATCTGCCAACTCTGCAGTTAAACTTGAGGACTTATGCTCACAAGAGATTCCCTTTTCTCTCAAGGCTTCGACAGTGTTTTGTGAGGCCTGGTGACCATCGATCGCAAATACTCCTGCAGACTTTACATGAATATCATCAGAGCTTTTCACATGCTTTAATAGTGCTTCTGCCATGGGACTTCTACATGTATTTCCCGTACAAACAAATAGTACGTTTGTCATATATAAACACTCCTTTTTTCTATTATAATCAAAAATACTGTCGGAAAGTAGTCTTAAGGAATGAAGAATGAATAAAGCTTTGTGAACATTTATATTTTAGGGTTGATGAAAAGACAGGAATCACATATGATGATAGATATTAAATCGTAATGTTTCTTATTTAAAGTGAGGGATGCAGATGAAAAAGTCTATGGAAGTTTATCTACTAAGTGGGTTTTTAGGAAGCGGAAAGACAACGGTTCTAAAAAGAATGGTGACAGAATTCAAAAATAAGGGAATGGAGATCGGAATCATCCTTAATGAGCTTGGTGATACAAATGTTGAGCAACACCTATTTAAAGACGAACAAACCTACGAATTACTGAATGGCTGTATTTGTTGCTCCATCCAAGATGACTTAAAATCAACACTTGATCAGTTTATCGAAAGCTCTGTTGATGTGCTTCTTATTGAGGGTACCGGTGTAGCCAACCCACAGGAAATTATCGATGCACTATCAAGCCCTGAATATATCGATCGTTTTCGTCTTAAGTCTTTAATTAGCCTTGTAGATGCTAGTCAGTTTCTAGATTATCAAAGTATCTTTTCTAGCTCGAAGGAGATCCGCCAATTACTTAGGGAGCAAATTTCACATGCCTCTTTAATCATTGTCAATAAAACCGATCTTGTTTCCTCTAAAAAGTTGGAAAAAGTAACGGCAAAGATTATAGATATGGCTAGTGATCAAGCAAAGATGATTTTATCTACGTATGGAGAGGTTTCGTTGGACGAGTTATTACAAGCTAGAATTCAAACGATGGAACTATTCCCAAATAACCATCCTGATAATCACCATTCAACACACCACCTCTCAATCAAAGCAATAAAAATAGAAGATTTACCTATTATGAATAGGAAGGCATTTGCAGCCTGGTTAAAAGGATTACCAAAGGAAATTATCCGTGGAAAAGGATATGTACAATTTGAAGAAGACGGTCATCTCTATTCTTTTCAATTTGCCTCGAAAAAGGTCCATTTCGAAAAAATGTATACCTTAGATGTAGAAAAGCCGATTATTATTTTGATTGGGGATCATTTAAATCCAGGTACAGTACGCGCTTCTTTTGATCATACCTTTCACGTCGTGTAAAAAGAACAAAAGCGCAAGCGCCTTGGTCAGCCTAGGGCAAATAAGATGATTTAGAATAGAAGGGGCGACCTTTGCCTTCAATTCTATATTAGCTTATGACCTCGAGGGGCTAGGCGCTGGAGCTGGATGTCGAAGTAGTTATCCACAGTTCAAGCATTTTATAATTTCCTAAGCAATGATAAAAGGACCCTACATCCAGGTCCTTTATAACTCAATTTTTATTTTTTCAGCGTCTTTGATTTTGTTTTGATCTTTGTCATACACATCACTTGTTGTGATCTCAATCCATTCCAAATCTTCAGTAGAATCCAAGATAAAGCCGAGGTTTCCGCTTTTCGTTTCGTTACCTTCTATTACACCGTTTAAGTCTTCCAGATAAATATCCTTTTCCCAATCGATTGTTTCACCAGTGTTGGTTTTTAGCATGGCAATTGGTGCATAGTTTAATTGCTCATTAGAGGTATTTTCGATTTTCACAAATAATTTAACAAAATCAAATTCTTCATCATGTGTGAGCATGTGAAAATAATCGATTAAACTATAATCCGGCTTTAAATGGATCTGTTTCACATCTTTAATATGAAGCTTTACTGAGCCCATTTCATATGTTTCATCAGGAAATGTAACTTCTTTTACCGTTGCTTCTCCTTTTTCATCTGTCACAGCATCCCCGGGTTTTAAAAGAGTACGGTCATCAGTGACCTGAGGATTTGAAGCATAATTTTCTGCATAACTCGTGTCTATTTTGTTCGCTTCTTCTCCATTTGTAGCATGGCTGCTACATCCTGCTAAAAAAATACCTATTATTAAAATAAGAACAAAATTCTTCATCTTTACAATCCTCCTGACTAAATCATGTAAAAGAAGGTTGACGAATCAAGATGTGCCAACCTTCTTTTGTCAATTATTTATCTGTTAACTGATTAGTGATCCTCAATCACTACTTCATCTTTTCCTAAAATCTCGAAAATGATTTTCGCGTTGTCTGTGTTATCAATTTGCCCTGCAAAACGCTCTGCAGAAGGTCCAAATGCATATACTGGAACATCTTCCCCTGTGTGTCCACCTGTTGTCCAGCCAGTGTGTGAGCGATTATCAAAGATTTTTTCAATGGCATTGTCGATATCCGTTGCCTTTGTTCCTGCATTTTTCACAGATTGAATTTCTTCCGCTGTTAAATCCAAGTCAATATATTGCTTTAATGTTTCCTCAACATCTGCACCATTGGCAATTTCCTCTGCCATAAAGTCAGGTGTACGCTTAGCTGCTTTAATTGGCTCACCGAACCAGTTATAGATTCCATTTGCTCCGATTGAATATCCACCTGTTGAATGGTCTGCTGTTGCTACGACTAATGTATGCTTGTCCTTTTTCGCAAATTCAATAGCAGCAGCAAAAGCTTTTTCAAAGTCTTCCATTTCACTCATCGCTGATACGATGTCATTATCATGACCTGCCCAATCGATTTGGCTTCCTTCGATCATTAAGAAAAAGCCATCCTTGTCTTTGTTTAATCGATCAATCGCGGACGTTGTCATATCCTCCAACGAAGGAATATCTTCTGTACGGTCAAGCATTTTCGGCAATCCTCTTGGCGCAAACAAACCAAGCACCTGTTCATTATCATCTTTAACTAGCTCGTCCTTGTTTGTTACATAGCTAAATCCATCTTTTTGAAATTCCTCTACTAAATTACGATCTTGGCGGACAAATAAATCTGTTCCTCCGCCTAAAAGAACATCAATTTTATGTTCTCCATTTATTAAATCATCATAATAATCATTAGCAATGGCATTCATGTTTTGACGACTATGGTCGTGAGCACCAAATGATGCTGGTGTTGCGTGAGTAATCTCAGAAGTCGCAACAAGTCCTGTTGCTTTTCCTTGTTCCTTTGCCGCTTCTAATACTGTTTTGACATCAGAACCATCATTATCAACAGCAATTGCATTGTTATATGTTTTGATTCCAGCTGACATCGCTGTTGCAGCTGATGCTGAATCTGTTACATTTTGTTCCGGATCCTCTGGATATGTCATCTGTTGACCAACTAAATATTTATCCAGCTCTGTACGTTCAGCAAATTTGGAATCATCACTATCTTGTAAGTAACGGTAAGCTGATGTGTATGAAACACCCATTCCGTCCCCAATTAAAAAGATGACATTTTTGATTTCTGCATTATTTGATTTCACTTCTTTTGCCTCTGCTGTAGAGAACGTACCTCCTAAGCTACCGAAAGCAACCGAAGTCATAACAGCCAATGGTAACAACTTCTTTTTAAGTTTCTTATTAATCATCTGCTTTTCCTCCTTCATCAACACTTCTAGAAGAATTATAAATTGCTAGTTTTAACTAACCTTTAAGCAAATGTATAAAAATTGTAAATGACAGAAATAGCGACAAAAGAACTAAAAAATCTCCAAAATTTTCTTTGGAGATCGTACATTTTAAGGATTGTGTCGAATTATTTACACTTCATTAAAATGAATAGTCTTTTTCACAAATACAGAAGTAGTTACATTTTCACAAGTATCTATTTACATTAATTTTACATTTCCTTCATACTATTTACATTTTGAAGAAATCTCTTTATAACCTCAGGAACTCTTTCCTACAGATAGAATGTCAATCATGTTCTTTTCTCCTTTTTCACTTTAAAAATAAACGAAGAGACTGCCTCAAACAGTCTCTTTGTAAAAAACGATTTAAAATGGCAAAAGGAGTTTAACTCCAAACGCCAATAATATACTCCCACCTAGAGCTTCACTATAAGAACCTAACCAATTTTGAACACGCTTACCTACTAAAAGGCCAAGCCATGTTAGCACCATACTTACAAGCCCAAAGATCGCAACCGTCAGAAATGTTTTCGCTCCATATATTCCTAAGCTTAATCCTACGGAAAAACTATCTAAGCTAACACTTAGCGCAAACACAATAAGGCCAAAGCCGACAGGTGTAATAAATGGTTCTTCATCTTTTTTAAAGGATGCAAACACCATCTGAATGCCTAATAAAATAAGCAGTGTTCCACCTAACAATGTCGCTATTGTCCCAAAGGTGTCACTTAGTAACCTTCCTATTAACATCCCAACTAATGGCATCCAAATATGAAAAATTCCTATTGTGATGCCTATGTAAAAAATCTGTCTTAATCTTAACCTAATCAGGCCCATTCCAAGGCCGACTGAAAATGCGTCCATTCCTAGAGCCAGTGCCATAATTAGTAATGTTAATAGTTCCCCAACCATTGATTCAATACTCATTTTCCCCCTCCTCGGACACGCCTAATTTACTTTATGCGTGTCCGAGTCCGAATAGAACAATGGTTGGATATACTCAGCTATTCCTCAATGATCACCTTATTACCTGCTGCCTTTAATAACCTGTTCATGATGGCTACTCCGACATCAATCTGTGGAAAACTCTCACTTAAAATAAGATCAACATCCTCTTGATCAAACTGTCTCAACACATCGTACAACTGAGCAGCAACAGTTTGAAGGTTTGCCCGACTTCCACATGCTAGTACTTTCGATGCTCTGAAATCATTTTTTGCTTCGGTTGTTGTTAATACTCCAACCTTTTTTCCTTCTTTTTCATATTGATCAATCAATCGTTGCAAAAAGTCGTGACTTCCATCCACAACAATGACTGGAGCATTTGGAGCATAATGGGTGTATTTCATTCCTGGAGATTTTGGTGCATGCCCCTCTTCAACTAACGCTTGATCAACACGAACCTCACCAACAACGGCCTCCATCTGTTCCTTTGTTACTCCACCCGGACGAAGAATTGCAGGAATACTTGTTGTACAATCTATGACCGTCGATTCAACACCAACTCCTGTTGAACCTCCATCAATGATGCCGCTGATGCGACCTTGAAGATCATCATAAACATGAGAAGCCTGTGTTGGACTTGGTTTTCCAGAGCGGTTTGCACTTGGTGCCGCAACGGGTACATTCGCTTCTTTTAAAAGTGCAAGTGCAATCGGATGATCAGGCATTCGAACTGCAACAGTATCAAGACCTGCTGTCACTAAGTCTGATAATTGTTCACCCTTTTTACGCAATACTAGTGTTAATGGGCCTGGCCAAAATTCTTTTATTAACGGTAATGCGTATTCTGGTATTTCTTCTACAAAATCATATAGTTGTTCTTTTGAAGCAATGTGGACAATAAGTGGATTATCACTTGGACGCCCTTTCGCTAGAAAGATTTTACGCACAGCTTCGTCTGAAAAAGCATTTGCTCCCAATCCATATACGGTTTCAGTAGGAAAGGCAACAACTTCATTTTCTCTTATTTTATCTGCAGCCTGTGTAATATGTGGATAACTAGTGGATAAGTTATTAAGATCATCCACAGTCCATAGTATAGTTTTCATACCTTCAAAACTCCTTATATTCCGTTCAATTCAACTAAATTTCTAGATGATTAACTCTTGAAAGTATAAAAGAAGACGCTAAAGAAAACAAGCCTTATCCACAAATTGTGGATAAGGCTGTTATTATTGTGTATAACTATGTGGATATGTGAATTTTATGACGATTTCACCATAACCTTTGCATTTGGATCTTCAAGTGAATCCTTCATATGAGCAATAGACAGCAATTCAGAAGGAACTAAGTCTGACTTTAGTTTATGAAAGCCCATTAACGATAAAAATTGTACGGATGCTTCTTTGTTAGTGACTAAAAATAAGTCCGTTATTCCTCGTTTTTCAGCTAGAGTTTGAATACTTTGAAAGAGCGTGACAATATGAGCCTGCTTAAGCTTGTCCGATACGACAAGTGAACGCAACAAACCATTATTCTTCACTGGCTCGACGCCTATACAGGCAACAACCTCATTTTCTCCATTTTCCATGATGACAAAATAATCTATTAAATTACCAATTCCTTCTGAACTGATACCAGCCTTTTCAACAAACAATGTTAATCTTTCAACATCTTTTTCCTCTGCTATTTTTAATTGATAAAACATACATTCACCTCATTTTGTTTTTCCTAATTCAACTCTATGAAATGAATGCTAGTTTTATTCTCTTATCTTTAAAAAAAATCTTATTGGAACTCGTTAAATGGGAGTTGTGCGGGCCCTTTAATTGCGATTATCAATATTTATTTTCGATTTTTCAAATTTAGATCAATTTCGACTTAATGACATTTCCCAAGAAAAGCACAAAAAGGTGAGGGATAACTCCTCACCTTTTAAGAAAACAAGCCTTCAAACCATTCAACTAGGAAAAACTTCACTTCTACTTCTTCTTTCTCTTCCTCTTCATCTACCACAAGAGATGTCAGTTTTTCATTTGTTTTTTCTTGATCATTTGTTTGTTCTGTTTCTTCTGCTTTAACAGCTTCACCGTTTGAGAAATCTAAGAAGCAAAGCGGTGGAAATAGGACACACCACCAGTTGGCACCTTTTGCTTCGCCAAGACTGATTAGGATGGCTTCATATTCTCCAGCCGGATAAATATAACTGCCATATAGCTTTGTTGGAAAGCTAACATTATGACCAAATTCAACATCATACGATTGCTGCACATTTTCTTGCTCTAGCACATCTTCTACGATCGCTTCAATTTCTGGAAGTCTTGATTGAATTAGTTCTTCAGCTGCTTCAACTGATGTTAATTCCTCTACCCATTTTGTGATTTCTTTATTAACCTCGTCACGTACTTTTCGTTTTAGTGCTTGGTCTTCTTCAGAATCACTGTTTGCTAGAATTCGTAAGCGAATGGCTTCATCTGGAATGACAACCGGTTCCTGTGAGCTTGCTGTGACTGGCTCCTTGTAAACACTAGTAATAGCTCCTACGAATAATATAAATATATAAATAAGTACTAATTGATTTTGTTTTTTCATTTCTCTCACGCTCCCTTGGTAGACAGTATGGACAGCGTGAGAGATTCTTAAACTATATTTTTAAAAAAATAGTTTGATAGATTTAAAAATAGATCCTCTTATACAAGTTACTTTGTAATTAGTATAAGGCTGGTTGATTGGAGCTCCAGGTTGCTCGCTTTCCGCGGGACTGGCGGTGAGCCTCCTCGGCGCAAACGCCTGTGGGGTCTCACCTGTCCAGCTGCTCCCGCAGGAGTCTCGCACCTTCCGCTCCAATCAACCTAATCAGTTTTTGTTCAATGAACTTATTAAAAAACAACAATCTTTTAAAAGAGCTTTGACTAAACTTTGACTAAAAACTATTTAAAAACATCGATTATTAAAGTAAAGCCTAATAAAATAATAAGAGCAGGAATCCCCTGCTCTTATACTGTAGCAAAAACCATCCGATCTTTACCATTAATATCATAAACAACTTCTACCTCTGCCTCTGGGAGTGCGTTTTCAAGGAGGTTTTTTACATCTTTTCCTTGGCCTGCACCGATTTCAAAAGCAATGAGTGCTTGGTCGCTTAGTAAGCTTTGCATATCATTAATAAGTCTTCGGTAGAAATCTAAGCCGTCTTCTCCACCTGCTAGTGCTCGCATTGGTTCATGATCTTTGACAACTGGTGATAGGGTTTCGATTTCCCAGTCTGGAATATATGGAGGATTTGACACTAAGATATCGATTTTCTGTGTGACAGGTGCAAGGAGATCACCATGGAGCCACTGAACTTTTGCCCCTAAGTTCTTAGCATTTTCTTTTGCAACTTCGATTGATTCTTCGGCAATATCAACAGCGGAAACATTGAACCTAGGGTTTTCTAATGCTAATGTAATCGCGATCGCTCCGCTTCCAGTTCCAACATCGACAACATGCAATGCTTCAGTGCCTGGAAAATGTACTGATGCTCTTTGCAATATCCCTTCCACAAGCTCCTCTGTTTCCGGCCTTGGAATCAATACTTCTTTATTCACCTTAAACCGTCTTCCATAAAACTCTTCATATCCGATCAAATATTGAACAGGCTGGCCATTTGCATGTTTTTTCACATCTAATGTAAATGCTTCGATTTGCTCATCTGAGAGGACCATTCTCAAATTAGACAGCAATGTTGCTCGCTCCATCTGTAAATGATGGCGCAGCAATAATTCTCCAGCATTTTCATCTCTACCTGCTTCCTTTAAAAAAGAAGAAGCCCAGTTGAGGGCTTCATATACAAATTTCATCTAATTTTATTCTTCCGCTGCTTGAAGGCGGCTTGATTGGTCCTCAACAATTAGTGCATCCACTACTTCATCAAGCTTACCTTCTAAAATTTGATCAAGCTTTTGAATCGTTAAACCGATTCTGTGATCTGTTACACGGTTTTGCGGGAAGTTATATGTTCTAATACGCTCTGAACGGTCACCCGTACCAACGGCAAGCTTACGATTTTGATCATATTCAGCCTGTGCCTCTTGTTGGAATTTATCATACACACGAGCACGAAGAACCTTCATCGCTTTTTCTTTGTTTTTGATCTGAGATTTTTCATCCTGACACGAAACAACTGTACCGGTAGGCAAATGTGTTAAACGAACAGCTGACATCGTTGTATTAACACTTTGTCCTCCTGGACCACTTGAAGCAAATGTATCAACACGAATATCCTTTTCGTGAATTTCAACCTCTACTTCTTCTGCTTCAGGTAAAACAGCTACTGTAGCTGTAGATGTATGGATACGTCCGCCTGATTCTGTTTCAGGAACACGTTGAACACGATGAGCACCGTTTTCAAATTTCAATTTTGAATAAGCACCTTTTCCGTTAATCATAAAGATAATTTCTTTATATCCACCAGTTCCTGTTGCATTTGCCTCCATGACTTCTGTTTTCCACCCTTGCATCTCTGCAAAACGGCTGTACATACGGTATAAGTCAGAAGCAAACAAAGCAGCCTCATCTCCACCCGCTGCTCCACGGATCTCCATAATAACGTTTTTATCATCATTAGGGTCTTTCGGAACAAGTAAAAGCTTAAGACGAGCTGTTAGTTCTTCTTCACGTTCTTCTAACTCGGAAAGCTCTTCCTTTGCCATTTCACGCATTTCAGGATCCAGCTTCTCTTCAAGCAATGATTTTGTATCTGAAATTTGCTCACGGACTTCTTTATATTCACGGTAAGCTTCCACAGTTTCTTGTAAATCTGATTGTTCTTTTGAATATTCACGCAGCTTTTTTGAATCGTTAATGATATCTGGATCCATTAAAAGCTGATTTAACTTTTCATAACGGTCTTCTACCGATTGTAAACGATCTAACATACATGTTCACCTCAATTTTCATGCATAACGTTATAATTATAGTATAGGTCACAGGAAGCGTCAAAAGCAAATTGAGCCAAAATACATTATAATGAATTTATAAGAAGAATATTTAAATCTTAAATAAAAAGCAAAGACTGTTTTCGCAAACATTGTTGCTAAAGTAATAAGTATTGTGCATGGTTGATTGCAGCTCCAGGTTGCTCGCTTTCCGTGGGGAGGGCGATGAGCCTCCTCGACGCAAGCGTCTGCGGGGTCTCACCTGTCCCTCAACTCCCACAGGAGTCTCGCACCTTCCGCTTCAACCAACCTAAATAGTTTTTGTTAGAAGTACCTAGTGAAAAATTTTTAAAAAAAGAGTCTTATATATGCTGTAAGGAAAATAACTCCATTATTACCGAAAAGGGGATATCACTTATGAATATCAACAAAATCCACCATGTCGCTATTATTTGTACAAACTATGAAACGTCTAAGAAATTTTATACAGAAGTACTTGGTCTTAAGGTACTTTCTGAAGTATACCGAGAGGAGCGTCAATCGTATAAGCTTGATTTAATGGTCAATAACCAATACCAAATTGAGCTTTTTTCATTCCCAAACCCGCCTAGTCGCCCAAATAGGCCTGAAGCTGCCGGTTTACGACATCTTGCATTTGAAGTAAATAACATCTCTGAAGCTGTTCAGGAACTAACAGAAAAAGGCATTGAGGTAGAGGAAATTCGAATTGATCCTATCACAGATAAGAAGTTCACCTTCTTCCAAGATCCTGATGGTCTTCCTCTCGAATTGTATGAAGCTTAATAAACCTGTATCGACAAACTCATTACATATTATGTAAAACTCCCACTTTCTTTGCCGAATTCGTTCTTGTTTTGTCTAACGTGAAGGGAACTAGGAAAATAAATCGAATCCTATAAGCAATGATCAGTCGGCATTGGCATTTTGGATATTTAAATCAGGGGAGGAATGCAAATGAGTACAGCTGCTGTTGCAAAGTCACTTGGTGTTTCTAGAAGAACGTTAATGAGATGGGTAGATCAATTAAATTTACAACTCGCTAAAAATGAACTCGGTCACTATCAATTTTCTGACGAAGACATAGAGAAATTAAAGCAAATGCAAGAGGATCAAAGCTCTATTTCTCCACAACTAAAAGAGCAGCCTCGAAAAGGAATGGTCATGACCAAGAAAGTAGTTGATGAGGATCAAATGGTTAAATTAACGAATCGAATCGAAGAATTGGAACAAAAAATTCAAAGAAAAGCGGACGATGTTGTCTCCTATCAACTTCTTCAGCACCGAAAAGAAATGGAGGAGTTAGTCGGAACCATCCATAAGCTTGAACGTCGAATTGAAGAGCTAGAAAATCCGCAATCCCAACCAGAGTTTGCAAAAGATCCTGCACTTGTGTTTGATCATGGTCAAGCATCAAAAAAGCCTCGCAGAAAAGGTCTGATCAGCTCCATTTTAGGTTTCTAAGGGGCATTTTAACGCCCCTCACTATTTTTTCCCCTGTAAATTTACATCGATTCGATACCTTGGTAAAGCCGTAATCATTTTTTCATGGATTTCTTTCCGTTTTTCCTTTATTTCAGTTTTTGTAAGCTCTTCTGTCGTAAAAACATTAACATGTATTTGGTTACCGTTTATAATGACCCGCCCTAATGATAATTTTTCATCATATTGAATAGCTTCTTCTAGCTTTTGCTGATCATTCCCTTGGTCTGGCCTCGACTCAGTCAAATCAAGAAAATTTGGACCCGGGTTTTCCGTGAACTGTTCATCCTCATCCATTCCAACTTCACCATAATCACCAAACCCTGTTTTCATTAGCCTTGTTCCATTTCTATCTTCTTCCTGTGCTTTATACCCATCGTTAAATTGACAGCCTGTCATAAATAGGTAAAGAACCATTAGGATAAGTACTTTTTTCATATTCAAACACCTCCTATATGTAGGTTGTCCGAATTTGACTGTATTATTAAAGAACAAAAGCGCAAGCGCCTAGAACAGCCTAGGGCAAATAAGACGCAAATGAATAGAAGACGTTCTTTGCCTTCAATTCATTTGTGACTTATGACCTCGAGGGGCTAGGCGCTGGAGCTGGAGGCCGCGCTTATCCACAGACAAGAATTTTATTCCTAGACGAAAACTCGCTGATTGACGAGTCAGTAAAGGTGAAGCGTGATGCCTACCTAGTTGACCTTATACTCCATACTTAAAATATGCCCCTCCTGGAACAATCTTCTTCGCTGCCAATTTAAAACCAAAAACACCCCTACTTATTAATTAGGGGTGTTCCAGGTGAAATCAGCGAACATCACAATATGAAAATTTAATCTGCTTGCACCTCAAATGTAGTAAAGGCACTAACATGATCAATTGCTGTTGTGACAGCACCATCATTGTATGTTCCTCCAGCTTCTTCCCATTCTTTTGACTCTTCATTATAGGAAAAGACTTTGATGTTTTCTTCTTGTTTAAATTTTCCCGTAACCTTAAATGTTAAGGTTATATTGTTCTGGAATTGATGATATTCCTTCCCACCAGAGGTAATGCTAATATCATATACTGCACTTATTGCCTCTTTCACCTTTTTCAACTTTTCAATTTGAATATTTACATCTCCATCTGGTAAATTTTCAGCTGAAATCGAAACAGACATATCTTTGTTCTCAAGGATAAATGTTATTCCTTTATCCTTTGCGATTTGTACTTGTTGTTTTGTTAAAACAAGGTCTACCTTAGATTTGTTGTTAATATCAAGTGCAGCGATTGATTGGTTTTCTAAGGCATTTAAATCATTTGTATCAATTAATACTTTACCTGACTTAAATTGAACATCTAGTTTACTTGATGGTGTTGGATTTGTTTGACCATCATCCGGCTCTTCTGCTTTTCCTTTTGTAAATGTCCACATGTCAGATACGGTTTTCCCAGTAAACTGGTCCTCAGCTACCGCATACCAAGAGTAGACGTTATTTTCCGTTAAGTCCGTCCATTTCACTTGAGCTGTTTCACCGCTTGGAATGTTCTCTTGCTTCCCAATTTCCTTGTCCGTTTTCACTGTCACGGCAAAATAATCTGTTGCCACACGTTTTTCCTTAACCTGCAGATCAAGATCCATAACAAATTCATCTTTGCCTGGATATTCATCAGGCTCATAGAAGTTATAATCATCTAAGTATGGAGAATACGTATTAACAAATACTCGGTTGTTATCCTGATCAAAGTGAAGCAATTTCATATATCCTTGCCCACCTTCAGGACCAGCTTGGTAATCTCCAAGCATTTGATAGACTTCACGGTCTGGTTGACCATCACCATTATCATCAATCTCACTGACAAGTGTGTTTGAATCATGATAGTGACCACTTAATACAGCAATAACATTTTCATTAGGTTCTACTACTGCTTCATATATTTTGTTTCCGATCGGACTTCTATTTCCAGAAGTTAATAGGTATTCATGGAAGCTGAGGATTGCTTTTCGATCTGGATATTGTTCTAAAACATCATTCAAC
>DASQMK010000079.1:0-2404 GCA_035645575.1 Metabacillus sp. | reverse complement strand
AATACACTATCATCAAATTCAAAAGGCTGCCATTATATCGGCAGCCTTTCTCCATATTTTCAATTCTAAAATGCATGTTTAAAGGGGAATCAATCATTGATAAAATGGGCTTGCTTTGGTAGTGAGTATTACAAGTTTTGGGGCATGACGACCACTTTTTCTTTCCCTGAAGCACAAATATTTAGCATATTGGATGTAATGTTCAAGTGAATCCTGCTGCTAAATATACCACCAGCGGATTGCTCCCGTCGGTGTTTTTGAGGCAAAGTCCACTATGTCAGGTGGAACATTGCCAACGACGATTATTTCCTTATATTTTAAATCCATTTTCAATTGCTTTATTAAGAGTATGGTATAATTCTGAATGATTTTTTTCAGTAAAGGGTATCGGGAAAATAATCGACTTCTTTGACCGCACCTCATGTAAAAAATGGGAAGTTTTCCTGGCAGGATCAATAGAGACAGTTTCCCAAACACATGTATAAGGCAAAACTTCGGGTATTCCTAAATCGTTCATTCTTTTCGCAATTTTATCATCATAATATTTTCTGAGTTCTCTTACTAGAATCTGTATTTGTTCGTTACTGATAAAAGTGGAATTATTACCCTCTTCATTACGGTATTGAATATAAAGCAGATCAGGAACAGCCGTAAACTTCGTGCATAGAAAGGTTCTAGCCAGCAAGTCGTAAGCATCTCCTACGAGCAATTCCTCCCGATGACCGTCAACTAAATGGTAGCACTCCTTCGTCCAGGCACGGGGATGGTTGGGAGACCAACCAAATGGTGGATGGTGTTGGCATTTAGGGTAGTTTGTCTGAGAACATTCTGCCAGCGGTTCATAGCAGGCACCCAGACACGGTAATAAACACTGTAGCCAAAACCACAGTCCCATCCATACCAATGAGCATGGTTGTTTTCAGCAAATACTTCGGAACAATCCCCATAAACAAACCCGCAATCGGGATTTGATTTAAATGCGTTCACAATTTTCAAATCTGGGGTTAACTCATCGTCATGATCCAATTCAACTAAGATTTCTCCTGTACATAGACCGGCAGCATACCTCTTTGTGGCCCCTATGTAGCCATTTCCAGAATCCTGCCGATATCTGCGTACTCGAGGGTCACTGAGGGGCAAAAGGTAATTTCGATAGGTCTCATCTTCATCACCCGAGTGATCTACAATAACCCATTCCTAATTTTTGTAAGTCTGATTTAAAAGAGAACATTCTCAGACAAAATTTAGTTGATAGATAAGCTAGAATCCTTATGGTATCATATGTTATAGACTAGTCATCCAATATTTGTATGAATTTAAAAAGTAGAATAAGCCGCGGTTTGAGAGCGAGTTTGAAAAGCTCAATATGTGTGTATATAATGGATAACAAGGGTTAATTCCTAAAATAATCCCATTTGTTATTTTTTAATAAGGTTGCTTATAACAAGTAATAAAGAAATTGTTGACAATATACCCCGTGCGGTATATTATAAATCGTGAAGTTGTTCCTTGCTAGAGTATAGGAAGGAGCTTGTCACATGCTTATGTTAAGTTTATTTTTAGTGAAATGCATCATTCTTTTCTTATCTACCTGTTTACGGATTGCTTTATCTATTAAGAAACATATTGAAATATATAAACCCTTTTATGTTAGAAATATAAGATTTATAACGAAGCTTATAAGGATCCAATAAATCCAGGAATCAATATTCTTTTTGTTTACCTTAAAAGATACTATAGTGAGAATCACAACCCAATAAAGACTTAGATGTCGTTGCCTCAAATTGTAAGGAAAGAAACGTTGGGGTTCGAATCCTTCAAGAGAAGGACTTAAAAGTGATTAGGTATACAATTCCTACCCCAAGAAGCAATTGTAAGTAAAAACATATTAACACTGAAAATTATTGTTAAAGGAGGTTTGAAGATGGAGTACAATGATCAAATGAAAAATAGAGTAAAGCGCATTGAGGGACAACTTAGAGGTATTTTACGAATGATGGAAGAAGGAAAAGATTGTAAGGAAGTCATCACACAGTTGTCTGCATCAAGAACAGCAATTGATCGAACAATTGGAGTTATTGTCAGCTCAAATTTAGTAGAATGTGTTCGTCACGCTGAAGAAACTGGAGAACACAGTACAGAAGAATTAGTGAAAGAAGCAGTAAATTTACTTGTTAAGAGTAGATAATAAAAGGGTTGACACCCTCTTTTATTTTCATTAGTATATACCCGTAGGGGTAAAGGTAAAATAAAAATAGGAGGACTTATCAATGAATAAAGATAAAGTGTTAGATGCAAAAGGTTTAGCATGTCCAATGCCAATCGTAAAAACAAAGAAAGTAATGAATGAGTTAGAATCTGGTCAAGTATTAGAGATCCATGTAACAGATAAAGGTGCCAAAAA
>DASQMK010000078.1:0-5594 GCA_035645575.1 Metabacillus sp. | reverse complement strand
TGAGAAATAAAAATATTTCCCAAGAAATGAACTCTGTGAAAATTTTGCACAAGGAAAAATCGTATGTGAAGCCTTTTTACCCGCTATTCAAAAACTCGATATAACGAAGCCATTAACAAAACAGGATTTATTAATAGACACATTTTTAATTGAAGAACAAAAGCGCAAGCGCCTTGGTCAGCCTAGGGCAAATAAGATGATTTAGAATAGAAGGCGTCCTTTACCTTCAATTCTATATTAGCTTATGACCTCGAGGGGCTAGGCGCTGGAGCTGGATGTCGAAGTAGTTATCCACAGTTCAAGCATTTTATAATTTCCTAAGCAACAAGAAAATGAATTGGCGATATATTACTCACCACATAATGAATATATAAATGATCGAGCAAAACTCATTATTATCGGAATCACACCTGGATGGAGTCAAATGAAGGTAGCATTTGAAGAAATAAGATACTGCTTAGATTTCAGACAAAGATTTACAATGGAACAGATGTTAGAAAAAGCTAAAAAGGCTGCGAGCTTTTCCGGAACTATGAGGAAAAATTTAATTGATATGCTTGACCAATGTGGAATTCCACAAATTCTCCATGCTGAAAGTTCAGCTTCTTTATTTGAAGAACATAGACATGTTATCCATACTACATCTGTTATAAAGTACCCTGTGTTCTTTAAGAATAAAAACTATACTGGACACCAACCCAAAGTAAAGCATTCACAACTTCTAACAACATATGCCTATAAAATATTTGTTGAAGAGTTAAATCAAATGAAAAATCCTGCACTTATCATCCCTTTGGGAAAAATAGTTGAAGAGACTCTAAAGAGTATCCTCGCAAGCGGAAGACTTACCGAGCATTTTTATTTATTCGGATTTCCCCACCCATCTGGAGGAAATGGACATCGAATAAAACAGTTCGAACTAAATAAAGCCTTTTTCGCTTCAATCATTCATAAATGGGAAAGCAAACTTTGTTAAATACTAATTTCCATGATGAAAATACATCATGTCAGACATATTAAGAATAAACAAATGAAAGGACGATTTAAACAATGGAATATACTACCCGTGACAAAGTGATAAGAGATCTACAGCAAGCTTTTCAACCATTAATGGATAAATATGAAATCGAGGATATTGGTGTATTCGAAGAGCAAGGACAAAACAATCAATATCATATGGGATACACAATTAGAAAAGAAGGAAAAACCTATATGGTACATACTCCTTACTTAAAAAATGAGAACGGTCAGTTGAAACCCGGCAATGATGAATGGACCGTTGAAACAGATGAGCCAAACTCAAAAGATTTGAGTGGGTTTAAAGAAATAGATGACGCTTTACGTTCACTTTAGGCTTAAAGAGGGGAATATTTCCCCCTCTCAATATATAGCTACTAATAAAATATAATAAAATCCACATACTATTTTTGAATATATGTTTATTTTCCTATATGAATAAGTCATTAGATGAATACTATCGATGGAAAAACAAAATTAGAAAAAAGCTTAACAGATCTTTTCTAAAAAAGGAGTAATGATTTTTGGCAAACAAAGATGAACTTTATACTGATTTTTCAAACGTCGAAACTCAAAGAACATTTTTAACTGCAGAGGAATACCCAGAGGGTCCTTTCGGCTCACCCGAAGGAAAAACAGAATCTGTAAAGAACAAGGAAACTCCGTGGAAACATGGACAGCAATACTATAGCAACTTTGCATATGAGGATCGGAATTTCCACGAGGACTTACCTAGACAAGATCCAGGAGCACATCCAACACATGATGAAAAAAGCAAAGAAACTGAAGAACCATATAATGATGCAAGTAATAGTAGAAATAATTAAGAAAAGCGCAAGCGCCTTGGTCATCGCCGTACAAACTGGAGGAGCCTCGACTGAAGATTTAGGAAACACGGTAAGCGAAGCGAACCGATGTTGACTTATCGTAGGGAGATGATCTGAAGTTTGATAGGCGATAGGCGCTGGAGCTAGACACCTACACTAAGTACAAAATTTTATACTTTCTTATCTGTTAAAAAAGACATCTTGATGATGTCCTTTTTAAATGTTCGAAGCAGTGGTATATTTTTATCCATAATGCTTGAGATCCTTACCAAAACACCTTATTTCCGGAATAAGGAGAGAATCCTCCCCAAGTTCCAATTGGTTTGAGGTTTTTGTATCGCATCTTCTAAACGTTTATTAAAGTGATTTTGTGTACGCCATTCTTTCTTCTGTTCTTCTCGCATATATTGTATTTCTTTTTGTAAGAGTTCACTTTTTTGTTTTTCTAGTTGCAATAATGTTTCGTAATGAACCCTTTGCTGTTCAGTTAATTTT
The DNA here is from genome assembly GCA_035645575.1 of Metabacillus sp. Lineage (GTDB taxonomy): Bacteria > Bacillota > Bacilli > Bacillales > Bacillaceae > Metabacillus. The sequence continues at coordinate 3,255 of DASQMK010000078.1, read as the reverse complement.
TCAATTTTAACATTCGTTTTTTGTGCTGAATTTCCAATACTAGAACTTATAGCATGATGATCTTGCTGGAGCTGAGAAACCTTTGTTTTTAGCTGAGCCATTCCATTTGTCAGCTCGATATTCATTTCACGTGTCGCTGCAAGTTCCTTGGCTAAAAACGTTAATATCTCTTTTAATTGATCGGAATCTTGGGGGATATTAGCATATGTATCGGGTATCGATACATCAGTTCCATTTTGCTTTTCTAATTTTTCTCTCTGTTGATCCACAAGGTCTTTGGCTGTATCGTCTAGGGGTTTACTCGTATCGCGTAGCGCTATGATCGCTTCGATATCCGATTGAACAAAGATACGCCGATCTCCTTCTTTTAGAAATTCATAGCCGTTTCTCTCTAAAATTTGGCCATACTTTCGAACAGTGGGTGTTGCAATCCCTACTTCCTCTGCCACTTCCTTGGAAGAAAAAGCACGTTCATTTTCTTGTATATCGCCTCTCATATCAAACCTCCATTTCTTTTACATAACTAGGTTATTGTGTGTATATACATGCTATATCGTCCAGCGATACAACATACAAAAAACGATCTGCGCTTTTTTAAGAATTCTTTTAAACAAGGAATTTATTTGCCTAATTTTAATAAGCACACTTTTTTACTTTAAGTTGCGAATTCCTTTAGGTATATATCGCTTCCAATCGATATTCAATAAATGACAATTGAGCTCCATTTCCAATTCCTTTAGTAGATTGCCCGATACATAGATGTATCACCTAGCTTTTTCAACTATGAGAATCGATATAGGCTTATCCTATTTATTATATCGTTTATAGATCATCATTTTAAAGAGTAAGTTCTTCCCCCATTCTCCCATGACCTTTATACTATTACGTATATCATAGTGTATCTTGTCCATTTCATCTAACAATGTTACCATTCTTTTTAAGCCTATACACCTTATAAATCTATCCTTACTATACAAAAAAGCCAAAAAACATCGAATAATATAAATAAGTCTTTGTGCTCTCACTAAAGCAGTTTGAAATCAAGGTGAAAAATGGGGAGGAATGATTCATGTACGATTTTGATACAAATATAGACCAATTTGCCTCGATTAAAGTCATCGGTGTTGGTGGCGGAGGAAATAATGCAGTAAATCGTATGATCGAAGACGGAGTGGAAGGTGTAGAATTTATCGCTGTTAATACAGATGCTCAAGCTCTTAATCAATCAAAAGCAGAGATTAAGATGCAAATTGGCACAACATTAACTAGAGGTTTAGGTGCAGGGGCGAATCCAGAAGTAGGAAAAAAAGCTGTGGATGAAAGCAAACAACAAATCCAAGAAGTATTACAAGGTGCAGACATGGTTTTTATTACTGCAGGTATGGGCGGTGGTACAGGCACAGGGGCAGCGCCTGCCATTGCTGAAATCTCCCGTAACCTCGGTGCCCTCACAATTGGAGTTGTCACACGACCGTTTAAATTCGAAGGTACCAAGCGCGCAGCAAATGCTAATAGTGGAATTAATGAAATGAGGGAATCCGTTGATACCCTAATTATTATTCCAAACGATCGATTATTAGAGATTGTAAATAAAAACACACACATGATTGATGCATTTCGGGAAGCAGACAGTGTTCTTCGCCAAGGTGTTCAAGGAATTTCCGATTTGATTGCTGTGCCAGGCTTAATCAATCTCGATTTCGCTGATGTAAAAACAGTCATGTCCCATAAAGGAACTGCCTTAATGGGCATTGGTATTGCCTCAGGTGAAAACCGTGCTGCTGAAGCTGCGCAAAAAGCTATAAATAGCCCATTACTTGAAACATCTATCAATGGAGCTAAAGGTGTAATTATGAATATTACTGGTGGGCGAAATTTAAGTCTTTTTGAAGTTCAGATGGCAGCCGATATGGTTTCCTCTGCTGCACACGAGGAATTAAATATGATTTTCGGTTCGGTCATTAACGATAACTTAAAGGAAGAAATTATCGTAACTGTCATTGCTACTGGGTTTACAGAACAAGAGACTCCTAAAGTCAAATCAACCAATAATCCACCAACTGAAGCAAGAGCTAATATCTATAGACAAGAACAAACTATACATTCTGAGAGCTTAAGGTCTGAGCCTATAAAAAACGAACAAGCAAAGCACAATGATCGTCAAGAATTCGAATATCCGGAAGACTCATTGGATATTCCAGCATTTTTTCGTAAACGAAAAAAGAGATTTACATAAGAAAAACACAAGGCGCAGGAGCTGAATCTCCTGCGCTTATTTACAGTTCCAAGGATTTTATAGTTTATGAACAAAAGGGCAAGCTCCTTGAACACCTCGGGCAATAAGACGCAAATGAATAGAAGACAATCTTTGTCTTCTATTCATTTGTGGATAGACCCTAGATGCAGTCTAAATCGAGACGCCAATCTCCACGACTGCACTTACACATCCTGTGCTTCGAAGCTGGATGCCGCGCGATTATCCACAGTATAAGAATTTTATAATTTCCTAAACACTAAAAAGACCCCCAACCAATCGGTTGAGAGCCTTTAAAGCACCAAAATTAACGTTTTGAGAACTGAGGTGCACGATGAGCGCCTTTAAGACCATATTTTTTACGTTCTTTTATCTATATAAGAAACTGGTAATAAAATGATTTGTGAAAAGCCTTATCTTATAGGCAGATGCTAGAGGAACAGGTATTTGAAGAAGGCGATGAGGAATTACCTTTATTTTCGGGATGAAGTTTAACAGGAACAATAGTTAATTTTTCTTGCGGCATCAGAAGAACACCTACTTAAATTTGATACTTGTATCGTACCAGGAGGTGCTGCAAGTTTATATGTGTGGGCTTATTTATGACAAGGCAAATTTAGGCAAGGACACGTTTGTATAAAGTAATACAGTATGTTCCACTTTCTCCTGTATCTGCAGTAATTGTAATTACAAAATTAGTAGGATTACTAACTGACTGGGAAACCGTATTACCTGGTGTAGCTCTTAAATCAATCGGTGGAGTTGCTGCCCCTACTGCCAAAACTTCACCCGTACTGGCTGCTGAGTTAAAAATCTGAAATGTCCCTTGAATATAATCGCCAGGTGGAGCACTCCATACTGTTACATCTACAAATGGTCCATTAAAATTACCGCAAATTTCCTCTTTTATAATGGTTGCTGGTGGACAACAAGCTCCATTAAATCCATTTGAACCGCACAAATAAATCTTCCCCTTTCGTAAAATGCTTCTAGGTTTATTA
>DASQMK010000077.1:0-8097 GCA_035645575.1 Metabacillus sp. | reverse complement strand
TTATAACTCATCTATACTTAATAGTTTCATCCTATTCTTTTCATATAAATCATTTAACTTTTGAATCATTATTCCATCTTTACCACTAAATTCATACCCATCTATTTCTTTTATAGCTAAGACCTCTTGTGAAGAGTTTGTCATGATCACTTCTTTAGAATTGAACATTTGCTCCTTAACGAAGAATCCTTCTTTTACTGGTATTTGCAGCAACTGTAAACATTTCATGACAAATTGCCTTGTAATTCCATTAAGAATACCTGTATCTAGTGATGGTGTATATATCCCATTCTCATCTCCCCAAAAAATGTTTGATACAATTCCTTCGGCAACAAAGCCTTGTTCAGTTAAAAAAATACCGTCTATATGCGGAGTCTCGATAAGCTCTCTTTTTCCAAGAATATTATTTAAATAATGATGTGACTTAAGGCGGTAGTTTCCTTCTGGAGTATTTCTTCTTAACTTTAAGACGGTCGCATTCTTTTCAGTCATTTTTGCTGGATGAGCTTTTCTTAAAAAACAGAGAACCGTTGGATTGTCATATGCCTGGAGAAGTTGTCCAACTTCTCCATTTCCTGCAGAAATATTTAAACGAACCGTTACATCCTCAAAATCACAGTGATTAAGTGTGATTAACTCTTGAATCATATTAAAAATTTCTTGGCGATTTATTTTATACGATATTCCCAACTCCTCTACGGCGACTTGAAGGCGATCAAGATGATCATACAATAGGAACGGAAAGCCTTTATATACTCGGAATGTTTCAAATACACCTAAACCATAAAGAAAGCCATGATCAAATGGAGAAATCGTGGCTTCTGAATCTTTTATAAACTTTGAATTATGATATATATACACTTGTTTAGCTCTTTTCTACAGGTTTATATTGAGTAATAAAGTTTTTTAACAAATCTTTTCCAAACGAAGTCATGATTGATTCTGGATGAAATTGCACACCTTCTATAGGTAAAGTTTTATGTCGAATTGCCATGATTTCATTGTCTTCAGTCCAAGCAGTTACTTCAAGGCAATCAGGTAATGTCTCATTTTTTACAATTAGAGAATGATATCGTGTCGCTGTAAAAGGATTTTTCATTCCTTTAAAAATGGTTTCTCCATTATGGTGCATTTCAGACGTTTTTCCATGCATTAATCGTTCAGCGCGAACAACATCTCCCCCGAAAACCTGTGCAATCGATTGATGGCCTAAACAAACACCAAAAATCGGGATTTTTCCAGCGAAATGTTTGATAGCGTCCATACTAATTCCCGCCTCATTTGGACTACATGGTCCTGGAGAAATCATTAGAAATTGCGGATTTAACTCTTCAATTTCAGAAATGGTGATTTCATCATTTCTCTTAACGACTAGTTCCTCCCCAAGCTCACCTAAGTACTGCACTAAATTAAACGTAAATGAATCATAATTATCAATCATTAAAATCACTAGACTCACCTCAACCTAATATTTTCTCTTCTTTGCTCAACTCAATTGCTTTTACTATAGCCTTCGCTTTCTTTAAGGCTTCTTTATATTCATAATCCGGATTAGAATCAATCACAATACCTGCACCAGATTGAACATACCCATAACCGTCTTTTGCAATCATTGTCCGTATAACGATATTTAATTCCATATTTTCATCAAAACCAATCCAACCAATTGAACCTGTATATATTCCTCGCCTGGTCGGCTCAAGCTCCTCAATGATTTCCATTGTTCGAACTTTAGGTGCTCCTGTTATTGTACCACCTGGGAATGTCGCTTTGATAATATCTGCAAAATTTGCATCTTTTTTTAATGTCCCTTGTACATTTGAAACAATATGCATGACATGAGAATATTTTTCAATTACCATAAATTCATTTACATGAACAGAACCATATTCACATACACGACCAAGATCATTTCTCTCTAAGTCAACAAGCATTACATGCTCAGCTCTTTCCTTCTCATTCTGAATCAGCTCATTAGCTAGTCTTATATCTTCTTGTTCATCTCTACCTCGCGAGCGTGTTCCAGCAATTGGGCGAGTGCTTACAAGGTCTTCCTTCTTTTTGACAAGCAATTCAGGTGAACCACTAACAATTTGAAGATCAGGAAAATGCAAATAAGCCATATATGGTGAAGGGTTTACTTTACGTAAAGCTTCATAAATCTTTAGCGGATGGCTTTCTAGTAAAAAATGCTGCCTTAAGGATAAATTGACTTGGAATACATCACCTTGTCCAATATAATCCTTTATTGATTCCACAGCTCTTTTAAAAGCTTCCTTAGTAAAAATAATTGGATCAGAGGTTTTAACCTGGATACTTTCCTTTTTGCTTATTACCTTCTGTTCACACGTCCACTTTTCCTTCATTTGCTTTAATTTTTCATGAGCTTGTTCAGTTTGTTCTTCTTGATAGTAATGTGTAATTAACCATAGCTTTGACGTATGGTGATCATACACTGCGATATCATCAAATAATAAAAAATATAAATCAGGAGTTTCTAAATCATCTACAGCAATTTCAGGTAAGGTTTCAAAATGACGAACACAGTCATAACTAATAAAACCAATAGCTCCTCCTTGAAAATCAGGCAGATTTGGGTCTGAACTTGTATAATATTGCTTAAACCATTCTCTAAAAAGATCCAGAGGCTTGCCTTCTAAAACAGTCTTTTGGTCACCTTTTGAGATAACTAACTGTTCAGCTTTTCCCTTGACCGTAGCAAATGGTCTAATTCCTGCAATACTGTACCTTCCACCACGTCCACTTTCTAAAAAGGCATGTTGTTCTTCATCTTTAGAAAGGTATTGATACTGGCTGAAAAAATCGAGTGTATAGTCTAAATGTACACTTATCGGTGTCCTTCTTTGCTGCATGATTCTATCGCTCCTTTAAAACTCTTACTTACATTTTACATAATTGTTATCAAGAAATCATAATATTTTATCTTTTTTCTAAAGAATGTTTGTCTTAGGTTGTTTATTTCAAATTTTATTGCTATTTAACAAGTATTGATGCGCTCCAGGATGCTCCTGTCCAGTTACTCCCAAAGGAGTCTCGCACCTTCTGCTCCAATCAACCCTAAATAGTTATAATTTAAACTACCTAATAAAAACAGGCTTTAGAAAAGAGTCTTATCTAATATGAACTTTCCTTAGTATGCGGCAGTCTCTTTGATAATATAAAAGTGAAAGTTCCATCAGTGGGGGTTTTCTTCATCCCCCACTGATGGTTAGTTGAACCAATCGGACCTTTACGGGCAAGTTATCCCCCACCTATCCTCTTTGTAAACTCAGAAGCTTGAGGTGCGGGTCTTACTGCCCGTTAAGAGTGGGATAAAATGCTGCCAAGTATAAATATATTGAAAAAGAGGCTGACTAAATAGTCAACCTCTAAGCTAGCATAATATTAATCGAATTGGTATAAAGGTGTGCTTAGGTAACGTTCACCGTTACTTGGAAGTACAGCTAATACTTTTTTGCCTTTACCTAATTCTTTTGCAACTTTTAATGCTGCATAAATTGCCGCACCTGATGAAATACCACCTAGAATTCCTTCTTGGCTAGCTGCTTTTCTAGCTGTTTCGAAAGCTTCTTCATTTTTTACAGTGATTACTTCATCATACACGTTAGTATCTAAAATATCTGGAACAAACCCTGCTCCAATACCTTGGATTTTATGTGGACCTGGTTTCCCACCAGAAAGAACTGGTGAATCCGTTGGTTCAACTGCATAAATTTTAATTGAAGGATAGTTTTCTTTTAAAACTGATCCAGCACCAGTAATTGTACCGCCAGTACCGATACCCGCTACAAAAGCATCAAGTTGATCACCCATTTGTTCAACAATTTCTTTACCTGTTGTTAAACGGTGTACTTCTGGGTTGGCTTCGTTTTTAAATTGCTGTGGCATAAAGTAGCCATGCTCTTTTGAAAGCTCTTCCGCTTTACGGATCGCGCCTCCCATTCCTTCAGCACCAGGTGTTAAAACAAGTTCTGCACCATATGCACGAAGTAAGTTTCTACGTTCCATACTCATTGTATCAGGCATTACTAAGATAGCTTTAAAACCTTTTGCTGCAGCAACCATTGCTAAACCAATTCCAGTATTACCACTAGTCGGTTCAATGATTGTATCGCCAGCTTTTAAATCGCCCTTCTTTTCAGCAGCTTCAATCATTGCAAGACCGATACGATCTTTTACACTGCTACCAGGGTTCATAAATTCTAGTTTTAAATAAACATCTGCACTATTATCATCAACAAGTCTGTTTAATTTTACAATAGGTGTTTCACCAATTAATTCATGTATTGAATTTGCAACGCGTGCCATGCTTTTTCTCCCCTATCCCGAGTAAATTTATTGGATTTATAAGTAATATAGCAATTTAATTCGAAATTGTCAAAACCTTTTGTGCTATTTGTACTATTTTTTCCTTATTCCTCACCATAAAACCATGTAACACCCATTTCTTCCCATAAAGGATCAACAGTAACTGAGCCTTCCATTTGTTCTAAAGCAATTTGTCTACGGATTTGATCTTTTACATCCTCAAAACTAAATGTTTGTCCCTCCATCTTTTCATGCAAAAGAAGGACAGCATATCCTGTATCAACTTCGACAGGATCACTCCAATCTCCTTCTTCTAATTTTGAAGCAACCTCAAGATATGGTTTTGGTACATACGTATTGTTCTTTGAAATAAACCCTAAATCTCCTCCCGAATTAGCCGTGAACTCATCAATTGAAGCCTCCAAAGCGAGAGCTTCAAAACTTGAACCGCCTTCTAATTCTTCTATAATTACCTTCGCTTCTTCCTCGGTTTTTACGACGATATGTGATAAATGATAGGATTCATCAATATCATATAAATCCTTATTGTCCTCGTAAAACTTTCTTATATCTTTCTCAGATACTGAAACATCACGTGTTAAAAGTTCCTCTAATAAGATACTATAGCGAATTTGCTTTTCCCAATTATCCTCATTACCAAACTGCTCTTCATCTAACGAATTATACATAGATTTATAAACAGCCAGCTCTCTGTTAATAACCTCTTCAGATACAGTAATGTTATGCTTTTTTGCTAACTCTTCCACTACTTGAATATTAATTAACTCTCTTAATGTATCTTTTCCATAACGACTCTCAAGCTCTGCCATCCACTGCTCTCTTGTTATGGTTGTATCACCAATTATGGCAATCGTTTCACTAGTGGTTTCATTACTAGCCACTGGTATTGCCTCCGTTTTTCCCGACACAAAGTAGCCAATTGTTAAGCAATTAATAATAACTAAACCAAAAATAATGCTCCACAACGCTTTACCGCTCAAGTTCTCAACTCCCAGTAGTTCTCCATATCTTTATTTACTTGCTTCTATTTTTAGTTCTTCTAAGTCTTCTTTTGTTAACAAGTACACTTCATTGCAAAAATGACATTGTGCCTCAGCTTGTCCATCCTCATCGATCATAGCTTGAATTTCATCTGGACCTAAACTAACAATTGCATTTTCAATACGTTCCTTAGAGCATTGGCATTTAAACGCAACAGGTTGTTTTTCTAAAACTTTTACATTCCCTTCACTAAGTACTTCCTCAAGTATTTCTTCTGGTGTTAATCCTCTTTGAATTAGTTTTGAAATCGGCTCCATTGCTCCTAATCTTTTTTCGATTTCTGTGATTGTTTCTTCATCCGTTCCAGGAAGCAGCTGAATGATAAACCCGCCTGAAGCTAAAATGGTGTTGTCAGGATTCACAAGGACTCCCACGCCTACAGATGATGGGATTTGTTCAGAAGTAACAAGATAATATGTAAAATCCTCACCTAATTCACCGGATACAATTGGTACCTGTCCTGAAAAATGGTCTTTTAAACCTAGGTCTTTGACAATAGTTAAGTTTCCTTGGGTCCCTACAGCTCTTGCCACATCTAGCTTACCCTTTTCATTAAGGTCAAAATGCGTCTGAGGATTTGTTACATACCCTCTTACTTCCCCCTTCGCATTGCTGTCAACAATAATAACTCCGATTGGGCCGCCACCTTCAACCTTTATTGTAAGCTTTGCATCTCCCTTTAACATCGACCCAAGCATTACTCCAGCGGTCATAGATCTACCTAATGCAGCAGATGCCGTCGGCCAGGTCTGATGTCTTCTTTGTGCTTCGCTTATTGTCTCGGTTGTTCTTGCCGCATAAGCTCTTACCTGATTATTAAAAGCCATAGCTTTAATTAAATAGTCTGTCATAATTATTTAACTCCCTTTCAAAAAGCAATGTGATTATTTTATTTGACTCTTATTCATTCACATTACGCTTATAAATAAGTTGCAGGCCTCGTAGGGTTAAGTAAGGATCTACAATATCAATACAATCCGATTCCTTAGCAATAAGGGTAGCAAGACCGCCAGTTGCAATTACTCTAGGTACCTCCTTAGATTGTTCCTTCATACGCTTAACAATACCTTCTACTTGTCCCACATATCCATATAGTATCCCTGATTGCATCGCACTAACAGTGTTTTTCCCAATTATATGATCAGGGCGTGTAATTTCTATCCTTGGCAATTTTGCCGCCCTTGAGTAAAGGGCTTCTGTTGAAATGTTTATGCCAGGGGCAATTGCTCCCCCCATATATTGTTTATGTTCATCGATATAGCAATATGTAGTTGCTGTTCCAAAATCAACGATGATAAGGGGACTACCATAGTCTTGTATTCCTGCAACTGCATTGACAATTCTGTCAGCTCCAACTTCTCTAGGATTTTCATATTTAATATTGAGTCCTGTTTTTATTCCAGGCCCAACCACTAACGGCTTTATGTCAAAATATTTGCTGCACATTCTTTCAAGCGCAAACATAATAGGAGGGACAACGGAAGAAATAATGATACCCTCAATTTCATGAAATGATATTTTTTCATGTTCAAAAAGATTTTTAATCAGCATACCAAATTCATCTTCGGTCTTATTACGACTCGTCTCAATTCTCCAATGATGTTTTAATGTATCCTGACTATATACTCCTAAAACAGTATTTGTATTTCCTACGTCCAATACTAGAATCAAAAAGATCACCACTTTATCTTGTTCTATTTTTCTATACCGTACTATTTTATCATAAAGTACCTTTACTTCCATATTCGGAGATTATTAGAAAAGCGCAAGCGCCCCGTTTAGCGACGTACGGACTGGACTGAGCCTTTAGGAGATAAAGGAAACACGACGAACGAAGTGAGTCGATGTTGACTTATCGTACGGAGGGTGAGGGAAAATCTCGCTAGTCGCTGGGTGCTGGAACTGACACCGAAACTAAGTACAAAACTTATAAATTCTGATATTAAAATAAAAGACCGGTGACAAATATCACCGATCTTTTAAATAAAGACAAATTATTTTTCAGAAGAAGGGTTATCCTCTTCTTTTTTTGTATGAATATTGACTTTTACATCTTCTGATTTATCTTCCTTGTCATCATTAACGACTACTGGACGATCAGGAAGTTTTCCTGTTTCAACAAGGCTTGAAATTTGAGCTGCATCAAGCGTTTCTACTTCTAACAATGTTTGTGCTACAAGCTCTAGCTTCTCGCGGTTTTCTGTTAGAATTTGACGTGCTCTTTCATACGATTCCTTAATGAAACGTTGAATTTCCATATCAATTTCATGAGCGATTGCATCACTGTAGTTTTGTTCATTATGAAGATCTCTTCCTAAGAACACTTGACCACCTTGCGCTTGACCAAATTGTAATGGTCCTAGCTTTTCACTCATTCCATATTCTGTAACCATTTTTCTTGCGATATTTGTCGCTCTTTGGAAGTCGTTATGTGCACCTGTACTCACTTCACCGAAGATGATTTCTTCAGCAACTCGACCGCCAAGCAAGCCTGTGATCTTATCTAGCAGTTCAGGTTTTGTCATGAAGTAACGATCTTCTTTTGGAAGCATAACAGCATATCCACCAGCTTGACCACGAGGAACGATTGTTACCTTATGTACCATATCTGCTTCATCTAAGACAACACCAATAATCGTGTGGCCTGCTTCATGATAAGCAACAATATTTCGCTCTTTCTTAGAAATAACACGACTCTTCTTCGCA
>DASQMK010000076.1:0-6515 GCA_035645575.1 Metabacillus sp. | reverse complement strand
GAAATTTAGTGTGAATCTAGGAAAATTTGTCCTTTTAAAAAATTATTTCTCAGACTGTAGTCTTGTTAAGCTTTTAGGATGAAAACCACATATATTTTATGCTGTGTGGCAAAAATGTAGATATCATCATAAAAGAAAGGATGAGAAGATGAAGAATCATAAATTAAGTTATGAATCAGATGGGAAAATGGGAAAGAACAAAGGGAAAAAGCAACAAAATAAGCATGAAAGCAAAGAACAGACATTTTTTAACACTACACAAAATAGTGAATAATAGAGGATGATGTAGAGAAGTATTAATGTTCTTCTCTACATCATCCTCCTAATAGTGCTACTGATTGATTTGGGCTCTTTTAATAAAGGAGAGTTCGTCTTCAATTAAGCCACACGTTCCACACTGAACACGATAATCAGGTCCCTTATAGGAGATGTGAAACGGATCTAGTGCGGACTGATCGATTTCTTCCTTAATATCTCCAGTTTGAGGATCTAATTTTACGGATTTTACTTGTTGCTGAATAATATTAAATCTTGTTCGATTTGTTTTACAATTTGGACATAAGTATGGTGACGACATAACATCATAACCTCCCATGTAATTTTTTTTATTATTCACAACTTGGTTCATTATATGTAAAAAAAGGATGACTAGAAAAAGTCATCCTCACCTATTTTAGTTTATTAAGCTTTTAAAAGTTTATTAAATAAGATAATAAAATTCTTTATATCTTCCTCGCTGAACTCGTTAAATTTTTCTAATAAGAAATCCGTTTTCTTCTTTTCAAACAACAGAAGTGTTTTTTTTCCTTCTTCAGTAAGGTGAATGTCCACGATTCGACGATCCTGAACAGAGCGAACACGGTCGATCCATTTCTTTTCAATTAATGAGTCTGTTATGGCTGTAATATGTGATGCTGATACATTTAACATCTTAGACAAATCGGAAGACTTTTTTGGGCCAAGCTCATATAAAGTTTTTAATATAAAAAACTCATTTCTTGACATTTCGTTATCATAAACAAGATTCATTTCTTGACGTAATTTTCTATAAACATTTCGCATTAATGCTTCCATTTCATACATTTTTTCCTGACGATTATTCAACTTTTTTCCTCCGTACTAACAAAGTATCATTTACATTAGACTAAGGAAGTTCTTATCATGTGTCAAGAGGGAGTATAATGCAGGATATCTGTAGAATAAAGCAGTTTACTTTTCTATGCTTCAATACATGCTATATAATAAGAAGCATTAGCTAATAAAAGGTAGGGTGATTGAAATAATGAGTAATAATCATAAATTAGAATTAGCTACATTTGCAGGTGGATGCTTTTGGTGTATGGTTCAGCCTTTTGATGAATTACCAGGTATTGAAAGTGTTATATCAGGCTATACGGGTGGAGAAAAAGAAAATCCAACATATGAGGAGGTTTGTTCAAATACAACTGGACATTTGGAAGCTGTCCAAATTACATTTAATCCAAACATTTTTCCTTATGAAAAGCTATTAGAGCTGTTTTGGCAGCAGATAGATCCAACCGATGAAGGCGGTCAATTTTATGATCGTGGAGAGTCGTATCGGACAGCTATATTTTATCATTCAGAAGAGCAAAGAAGACTTGCTGAACAATCTAAAGAAAATCTTGAAAAAAGTAAGAGGTTTTCTAAACCAATCGTAACCATAATTCGTGAAGCAAAGCCGTTTTATCCTGCTGAGGATTACCACCAGGATTTTTATAAAAAAAGTACGGGTCGTTATAAACAATATCGAACGGGCTCTGGACGAGATCGTTTTATTGAACAACATTGGAAACAGAAAGATAAAGATCTACTAAAAAATTCGTTAACACCTATGCAGTATGAAGTAACACAAAATAACGGAACAGAACCGCCGTTTCACAATGAATTTTGGAATCATGAAGAGGAAGGAATTTATGTAGATATTGTTTCTGGAAAACCATTATTCAGCTCAAAGGACAAATATGATGCGGGGTGTGGTTGGCCAAGTTTTACAAAACCGATCCAAGAGCTTGAAGTTGTTGAAAAAATAGATACATCACATGGTATGGTTCGAACGGAAGTAAGAAGTAAAACAGCTGATTCACATTTAGGTCATGTATTTAATGATGGACCAGGTCCAAGCGGCTTAAGATATTGTATAAATTCTGCTGCATTAAAATTTATACCAAAAGCAGATCTAGAAAAAGAAGGCTATGGAAAATATACTAAATTATTTGAAATGTAGTTAAATAGGCTGAGTTTCAGCCTTTCAGTGTGTAGACAAGGTAATATGGATTACGTAATATAGGGATATATTGGAGAAAAGGGAGTGGATTTTGTGGCTGTTTTAGGTTTTGAGCATGTTGGTATTCAAATAGCAGATATCCAACGATCGATTTCTTTTTATCAAGAGGTGGTAGGCTTAGATCTGCTGGATCAATTTATACATACAGATGGGAAAATGAAATTGGCATTTTTAGGTGTTAATGACCAAATCATTGTCGAATTGATAGAAGGGTATAATCCTGACTTACCTGATGAAGGAAAAGTTCATCACATTGCGTTTAACGTTGATAACATTGAAGCTGAAAAAAAGAGATTACAGGATGCAAATGTGGAATGGATCTTTGAAGATATTACTGTGTTACCAAATGGTGCAAAGTATATATTCTTTCGTGGGCCTGATCAGGAATGGATCGAATTTTTTGAAAAATAATGAGACTAAACCGTGCTGTTATAATTAGCGCGGTTTTTTATATGATCAAAAAGTATATTAACGAAGTTCTTTTAAAAATATGTTTTTACACAGAAAATGGGCGAATACACATACAATACAACCTATCGGCGGCATATTGTAAAAGGAATCTAAAATAACTCATGAGGAGTGGTTTACTATGCATTGCTATTATGATCATGGATATCAATATGCTGGCGGTTATGGTTATGGTAACAGCTTTGTATTAATCGTAGTACTTTTCATCTTGTTAATTATCGTTGGTGCAGCTTACATTAACTAATTAATGATGTAACCTTGGAGCCCAAATCAGGGCTCTTTCTTTGTTAACTTAAAATAAAATTTAGTTGACATAATTATCACCATTCATTACCATATTGTAGTAGATATGGTAAAGGGGGATTTAAAATGAATTGGGATTTGTTAGCGGAGGAAGTAATAAATGGAAAGATATTAACAGAGACGGAGGGTTTATCAATTCTAAAATGTCCAGATGAAGATTTATTAAAATTACTCGATGGTGCATTCAAAATTAGAAAACATTATTACGGGAAGAAAGTAAAGCTAAATATGATTATGAATACGAAATCAGGATTGTGTCCTGAAAACTGTGGGTATTGTTCACAGTCGACTGTATCTACGGCAACTATTCAGAAATATAGGATGCTGGATAAAGAGACAATATTAAAAGGTGCAGAGCAAGCACATCATCTTCAAGTAGGGACCTATTGCATTGTAGCCAGTGGAAGAGGACCATCTAACAAAGAGGTTAGCCATGTTGCTTCTGCAGTTGAAGAAATTAAAGAAAAGTATGGGCTGAAAGTTTGTGCATGCTTAGGGATTCTAAAGCCCGACCAAGCAAGAAAATTAAAAGAAGCTGGAGTCGATCGATATAATCACAATGTGAATACTTCAAGAGAGCATCACTCTGCTATCACAACTTCTCATACATATGATGATCGAGTAAATACTATTAATCTTGTAAAAGAAAGTGGAATCTCACCATGTTCTGGAGTAATTATTGGAATGCGTGAAACGCTTCAAGATGTCGTAAATATGGCTCTAAGCTTGAGGGAGCTTGATGCAGATTCTATTCCAGTTAATTTCTTACATGCTATTGATGGGACTCCTCTAGAAGGAACAGATGAATTAAATCCTAGATATTGTTTAAAAGTTCTTGCACTATTTCGTTACATAAACCCAACGAAGGAAATCAGAATCTCAGGCGGACGTGAGGTGAATCTTAGATCACTTCAACCGCTAGGGTTATATGCTGCTAATTCAATATTTGTTGGAGATTATTTAACAACATCTGGGCAAGAAAGTACTGCAGATCATAAAATGCTAGAAGACTTAGGGTTTGAAATCGATTTTCAGCATCAAGAAGCCCAAAGTAAATTTTAGAAGAATAGCTCGGGCTATCCATTTTCTTTTTGGGGGATTGCTAGAGCTATTTTTTTATATTGATTAAATATGATTTTGTGGTAACCACTGAGACAATATAGAAATAACATACTTATGAGAGGTAATGGTTTCATTCTTTTCTCGAACAAGCTATAATAATAAAATATTGTCAACAGGGGGAATGACGTATGAAATCTTTTTATCACTATTTAATGAAATATCGTCATCCTAAGCCAAAGGATGAACTTTCTAAATTTGCCAATGATGCATATGTTGACCATGGTTTTCCGAGAAATACAGATAATTATGACGAGATAAGCTCCTATTTAGAAATGAATGGACATTATTTAAAGAGTATGACTGTTTTTGATGATGCATGGGAAAGGTTTCAAAATGAGATTTTAAAACGTATTTAATTATGGTATACGATGAAATCTTCATAAATATATCTATGCCTTTTATTTCCGGAAACTATAAAAAATTTATTGATGATAGTTATAAGAAAAAATAAGGCTTTCGCTATTAGGACTTGGCGACAAGCCTTATTTTTATATATCCTATATTAGGACTTGGCGACAAGCCTTATTTTTATATATCCTATATGTCTACAACGTTTTCAAAAGCGCCCATGACGAAATAAAAAATGCAGCATATACTATCTTATCCTTACAATCACGACAAAGGAGAGATGGAAAAGTGAAAAATAATCATAAAAATAAACCAAAATTTAAAATCGGGGATATTGTCGTGATTATCATGTATGGAACAGTTGGAACGATAACAAAGCTTCATCTAGTAGATCAGCAATTCGCCTATGAAGTCAATCATGGGGATATATTATATTATGAAAATGCACTTCAATTATTTTCAGAATATGATGGTACTGTCATTGAAACAGAAAGGATTAGTATAGAAGTTCTCTATCAAATTGGTGATATTGTCTTAGTAAAAGGATATGGCAGTTCATTATTTAAAATTGTTGGGGTAAGAACGGAAGTTTGGAGATATGCCGATGATGGATGGGAAGAATTAACCTATGAATTAACCAGAATGTCTGATGGAGAATGGCTAGAGGCAACAGAAGATGAAATGAGCCTATTCATAAGCAATCAAGAGGTTGAAGAGTTTATGCTAGAAGTTCATTTGCATAACACGATCACTGATGAAAGTCGTTATTATGCTTCCTTGATTCATCAATATATTGGACTAAAACTAACTAGTGATGTTGATAGCACAGAAGATCAAAGTCGATTGATCGATGAAATGCTAGATATTTATAATGATTATAAGACACTCTACAACCTTTTTAAAGACCAAGAATATTTAGACATGATGAACCTGGTATTAAAAAGCTTATCAAGATATAAGGATATCGATTCGATTCATTAATAAGACAGCGAAAACATTAGAAAAATAAAATAAGGAATACAGAAAAAAAGGATCCCATAAAATAACCCTTTAAGGACATATTGCAATATTCGATCAAATCCATCTCCATCAATAAAATCTAGAATATTCTGTTTCTCTAAATTTTCTACTTTCCTTACCGTTTTTGTAGTTGTAACCTCATTTATCATCTAATTAACCCCTTTTCTTTGTATGCTTGTCTATCTAAAACTATCTATATGTTAAAAATTCATCATTATTCCATTTACTTTTTACAATCGTTAGAAAAAAATCTTCACTTAAAGTTGCATATGTCCTTGTGTATGGACATAAAAAATAGAAGGGGGGCGATATTGTGAAGGAAATAGAAGTAATTATTGATACAGAGGAGATTGCGGAGTTCTTTTACAATGAGCTCACAAAAAGAGGGTATGTTCCAGGAGAAGAAGAACTTGGAGAGCTTGCTGATATCACTTTTGATTACCTTCTAAACAAATGTATCATTGATGAAGATTTAGAGTTTGAAGACAACGATTAAATCAAAATAGTAGAAAGAGGATGTCTCATAAGGTATCGAGCTCAAACTATATAGTGTGGTTATTCAGCTATATATTAGAGACTTGAGCTTAATGAGACATCCTCTTTTTATACGTAATATTTTAAGTGGAAATAACTGTTAATTTTCAGTTGAGGGTGTTGTGTACGCTTATTAATGACTTCATTATAGATAGGTCTTGTTTAACATCCTTCGTAATATCTTGAAAATCTACTTTTTCTTCATTTTTCCAAGATTGAATTTGTGAGAAATTCGTATACCAATCTTGGTTTGTTGGAAATTGATGGGCTACATTCTCCCATACTTGAGAAAGCGATGGGCTGATGAGTTTTCGTTGATCATTGTTCAACGAAAACTCATGTGGCCAATAATCTGAGCGAGATCCTGAATGCTCATGTTTCTTAGCAAAATCAAATATGGAAGAGTATGCTTGCT
>DASQMK010000075.1:0-9272 GCA_035645575.1 Metabacillus sp. | reverse complement strand
GCATTGTCCTGAGATGGTAAGTCATCAAAAATGAGAGATGCCGTATGCATATATTCCAATGATTTTAAAAGCGGCTCAATCGCTGACATATCCAATCCATAGACATCAACGCCGATTACCCACGTCATAATAGGCCTTAATCGTTTCCCATCACCCTTTAAGCTGTAATTTGCTGCCTCAACGATTGAATCCTCCCGAAATAGAGTGGAATCCTCATAGGGAAGATGTAGAATAGGATTCACTTTATTTCTGACTTCTCGAATGGTCTCAATGAATTTTTCTTGCTCTTCTCGGACATTCCTCAGGTTTGTAATAATATGATCCCTTAGCAACTTATCAAAAAAGTCAACATCCTTAGCATTTTTGACCATATGTTGAACCATACGATAGAATTCAGTGTTTCCCGCGGCAAGAATCCTCATGATTTCTTTGTATTTTTTTTCTCCAGTTCGCTGTTTAAATCGTTTCAATCCATTTATCGCTCGATCAAGCAGGACTTCACAGGTCATTGGATCAGAGTGATATACATTATGGATTAAGTTAGAGATAACTGTCCAATATAATTCAAAAGGATTAATAAGATCATCTCGTTTATCATGGTATGTTAAATAATAGGTGTAAGGAGTGACGGCACCAGCCTTCAAATCATCAAACATATCAGCAAAATCATCAGCCAATTGATTATAAATTCCATAATAGAAGGTTCTGCGTTCAAATCCTTCATCCTCTGAAGCATTTAATACCGAACGAACAATCAATCTTGATGAAGAGGATTTTAAAATAATTGGGATGTAAAGCTCCTCATTCGTATAGCTTCCATTCTCAAGATCCTTCATGCGATCTACTTCCTGAGAATGAAAAAACACATAGGATTGCTCTAGAAACAATGCTATTTTTTCCGAGCTCTGATAGACTCTTATATAATTAAAGGCCTGTTTGAGTTCAGAATGGATAAATATCATCAATTCCTTATTGTTACCCGTCCACTCTCCTAATTCAGGTACTGATCCTGAAACGAGAGTTGTTCTGATTAAATCAGAGTATCGATTTTTTTCTTGATCTGATAAAACATCGGAATCTAAAAGATCATCAATAAAGGGATAGGTAAGACCATAGGCATACCCAAGCTTTATCGCCTCATTTAGCTTTTGAGAACGTTCCTCTGGAAGAAGATCCTCCTCCATCTCCTCAATTGCGTGCATAATTACCCCAGCAATGATTTTGATCAATTTCCGTTGGGCATGTGTCGTGTCTATTCCCTCCGGAATATGAAGAGATACAGCCTTTAGCTTATTCATGAGCCAGATGAAGGTTAATTCTACTCCTTCCCTCTTCGCCCATCTGTATAATGAGGCCATGTTGAACATCTCATCTGCTGAATTAGATTTTTGAGTAAGATGAGCTTTTAATGATTGAACAACTTGTTGGATTCTAGACTTTGTTGCAGGCTCATGCAACGCCTTACCTAAGTCACGCATATAAATATACGAAATACTTCTCTCCAGGTAATGATCAAGCTTTCCTTTCTTCTCCATCCATTGAATATATCTGTGATAATCACGGGAATCCGTTCTTTGCTCTCCACGATAAAAAAAGGACAATAATCTGCTGTGTCCAAGATGATCTAGTTTCCACGACTCAAAATCCTTTATTAAAGTTGATCTATATTTCTTCTGCAAAACTTGTTCATATAATGTTGAAAAATAACGAGATGCTTTCTGTTCAGCTAAAAAATAGCCCTCATCTGCATTTTTTGTTAACACTTTATTCATAGTGAACATTCCTCTACTTCATGATTGCTAAAGCAAGATATTTCAATGCTTCAAAAATTATACCAAAGTATAGTGAAATATAAGCGAAACTTCATACAGTTATTCAAACTAATTGGTATTAGTATGAAAAAAATTACAAGTTTCACTGCCATACTATATTTATCTAAAGTTATAATAAATCAAACGTATAAAACTTTGAATTCGTGTGAAAAGACACATCTAGGAAATAAGATGTGCCTTTTTCAGTTCTTATTAAGCTTTAAATTTCCCCACCATTACTTGTAATTCTTCTGCAATAGATGCAAGGGAGTCAGCTGAGGATGAAATTTCCTCCATGGAAGCCAATTGCTCTTCCGTTGTTGCTGATACATTTTGAGTACCTGCCGTTACAGTCTCCGTCACATTATGAATCAGATCAAAAGCACTAACAATTTTATGTGTACCTGCTTCAACTTCCTGCATCGCTTTTTTAACCAATTGAATTTTTTCGTCAACATTGCGTATAGAAGCGTCAATTTCCCCAAACGTATTTCCAGCAAAATGGACAACTTCGATTCCTTGTGAAACTTCATTTGAAGTTGATTCCATTGAAATAACTGCTTCATGTGTTTCTTGTTGGATTTTTCCAATGAGATTTCTAACTTTCATTGCAGAATTAGAAGATTCCTCCGCAAGCTTTCGAACTTCATCTGCAACTACAGCAAATCCCCTTCCATGTTCACCTGCTCGTGCCGCTTCAATTGCTGCATTTAGCGCTAAAAGGTTTGTTTGCTCAGCGATCATCGTGATTGAGTTAATAATTTCCCCAATTTCAGTTGATCGTTCTCCAAGACCGTTTATTGTTTTTGATAAGATTTCAAACTTCGAATGGATTGACTCCATTTGGTTAATTGTTTTTGAAATGGCCTCTTTTCCATTTACTGCTTTTTCGCTTGTATCACTTACAACCTCTGAAACTTGTTGGGTATTTTGAGTGACTTGGTTAACACCATTTGACAACTCCGTTACAACAGTTGCAGTTTCAGATACCTCATGTAACTGTCGTTCAGTACCTTCGGAAATTCCCTCCATTGTGGATGCAACCATTTCGGTTCCCTTTAACGTCTCTTGAGCATTCGCATTTAATTGCTCGGAAGCTGCTGCTACCTCTTCACCAGACGTTGTAATTCGATGAATCACTTCTTGAATACTACCTAACATTGTATTAAACGATTTATTTAGCTGGCTAATTTCATCACGTGCCTCATACGTACCACGTACGGTTAAATCACCTGACTCTGCTTCTTTCATTACTGATTGTAATTGTTTGATCGGATTCACAAAACTTCTGCTGATCACAATTACTAAAAGAGCAGCAACAATAAGTGCAGTAACTACAAAAACAATCATAATAAGTTTAGCACTCTTCGCATCATTTTGATTTGACTGATTTAAATCATTTGCTCGATCGGAATTTTCTTTTGATATTTCCCTGGCATAATTAACAAATTCCTCTCTATTCTCCGAAACTTCACTTTCATACAATTTATATGCTTCGTCATTATGATTTTGTGAAGCTAAATCTCCTACCTCCAACACACCTTCCAAATAAGATTCATAAAGTCTCTCTGTTTCCAAGGCTTCTTCATGCAATCCAGTAATACCTTGAGAAATATCTTTGAAATCCTGTATATTCTTTCTTGCCATCTCTACACGTTCATCAATCAATGTAGAAAGTTCCTCATTCCTCGTTTTATCAGTGGTGATCATATATTCTAATATATAGGAGTCAATAGCTCTATTATCCGTACGAATATTTCCTATCGTTTGCACAACCAATAAATTCGCACCATACATTTCCTCTGATTTCTTTGCCATTTCTTGCATAGAATAATATCCAATAACACTCACAGCAAGGATAAGTATAATCATACTTGCCCCAAGAATTCCTAACTTCTGATTAATATTAAATTTCCTTAACACACATGATCCCTCTATTCTTCGGTTGATCTTACTTCCTACTATATCGTCAACTTTCTACAAATTCTTTATAGGGTTAGATCCTTTTCTATTTAAGAACAAAAGCGCAAGCGTCTTGAATAGCCTAGGGCAAATAAACCACAAATGAATTGAAGACGTTCTTTGTCTTCAATTCATTTGTGGCTTATGACCTCGAAGCAGTTACAAACGCGACGTCCATTCGCAGTAACTGCACTTGCACGTCCTGTGCTTCGGGGCTAAACGCTAGAGCTGGATACCGCGCGATTATCCACAGTACAAGAATTTTATACCTTCTAGACGACAAAATAAGGCATATTTCAAAGTATGAAATATGCCTTATTCACTATCTCTTTATCAACTCTTCTATTATTCCAACTGCTGTGACAAAACGATTGTGATAATCTCCACTCAAAACTTTATATTTAATTTTATGATTATCCAGTAACACTTTGAATCGATTATTATTTTCAACTCGCTCTGATTCCTCACCGTGAACTCTTAACCCGTCATCAATCCACTTCACATCAGGCTCTAAAAATAGCCAAAGATCATAATCTTGCAGTTTAGCTATTTCATCAAGAACAGGTTGATGCTCTTGATTATAAAGGTTTGAGTAAAATTGTGTGACAATCGCCTCTGTATCGATAAAAACAAGCTTATTCGCCTTCTCAATTGCCTTGTATTCTTCCATTTTATGTCCATACGCAATTTTATGATAGTCTTCTTTTGTAATAATCCCGTCACAGCCGCCTAATTCCTCGCAAACGGTTCGACCATATTCAGAGACATAGGTTGTGTTATATAGCTTTGCAAGATTTTTTGTAAGGGTAGATTTCCCACAGCTTTCTGTTCCAACTATGACAATTTTCTTAACGAAATATGGCCTTACAACATCAGGAATAAACTCCCAATGGTGAAAAACACCTTCTTGACGAATTTTTGTAGCAGAAATATTAACTGACTTACGTTCCGGATCAAGCAATACATGCTTGGAATCCGGGTACAGATGCTGAAACGTATCTTCATATTCATACTCAGAACTAAAGACATAATCGATCGATTTTCCAATTTTCCCCTTTATTTGCTTGGCACCTTCCGCCCAATTATAGTCTTCATTTCCCTGGTCATCTTCAACTAAAATGACCTTGACATGTGGCATATCTCTTGTAAACTGCGAGAGCCAACGCAGCCGAATTTGTGGTGGTATATACTCCATTTTTGACTCATCCATTAGTTCCTTGTCACGTATTTCACTATGAGATAAAACAATGTAGAGCTCATCAACCATTGTGGAGGCTTCAATGATTGCATAAACATGCCCAAGATGTAGAGGTAAAAATTTCCCACCTATAAACCCAACAGTCATTTAGACCACCTCCTGAGCTTGCTTTGAATATAGCTTTCTCCAATTGATATATCCATAGATACTGTTGACTAAAAACGCCGTCCACATAACTAGCATTGAGAAGTCATTTCCACCTTGTGAAACGAGTGCACTAATCCATAGATAAATAGATAAAATATTGACAGAAATCCATAGTAACCACTGTTCGGCAAATCGTTTTAACATTAGAATTTGTGCCATCACTGACAATACATTTGTCGCTGAATCTGTCCATATATTATTCCCCCCTAAATATTTCAGGAAAAATCCATAACCAATAATGAGAATGACAGCTATTGATATTGTATAGATCCATCCTGCTTTTGATAGACGCTTTACCTTTACATCCTCACCTTGTACCCCTTGTTCGGTTCTATGCTTATTCCATAAATAGATCCCGATAAATTGGACCGGTAGATAAAATAATCCATTTAACATTGCCTCTCCATAAAGCCCGTACCCATAGGAGATATAGGCATATGTTGAAGTTTGGATAATACCAAAATAGTAGTTTGATATTTTCCCTTTTGCTACTAACACGACACAAAGCATTCCTGTTATCGAAGAAATTAAGCCAATAAGTGAATCAGACCAAGCAAAGAAAAGATAAACATTAACAGCTGTAAAGATGAGTAACCATAATTTTTCAAATAATGTCCAATCTCTCAACATCTTTAACTCTCTCCCTTTATCCCTTTAGTTTTGGATTAAAGACTGAAACTATCGGTTGAAAATTAGTAAATCGATAAAGCTGGGCCGGTGTTTTAGAGAACCGATTTGATTTCTTTGGTTTACCATTTTCCGATACTACTTCGATAAACGGCAGCTTAGGGGCTTTTCTAAAAAAAGCAGCATCTGTTGATATAGATGGATCATCCAAAACAGTTAACAAAACTCCTTGCAACTCAGATAAAACAAATTCTGTCGGTAAAAAGTGTTTAGCAAGTGTTGTTAGGGCCATATCTTTTTTTATAAACCAAATGGCATCCTCAATGATTTGACGATGATCAAAGGCAAGTGAAAGGTTGAGAGCATCTGTAAGTGTAAACAATTGAATATCTGTTGCATCATTCGTCCTTTTACGCCCTTTCAATGCTTCTTCATTCGCAATTACATAATGAGCGTTTGAAATGATCCATCCCCTCTCGTCTCTACTTGGAGAATCATAAATACCAAAATGTTTTATTCGTACCCCACTAACACCTGTTTCTTCGGTAAGCTTTTGCTCTGCTGCCTGCAATGCTGTTTCATTTGGACGAACAAACCCTCCTGGTAACGCCCACTTTCCCGCTTCAACATTCGGATTACCTTCATGGTCTGTATCACTTCGTTTAATCAGCATAATTTTCAACTTTTTTAGTGGAGGCTTGTGGTCTCCGTTATATTCAGAAGTAATGGTGAAAACAGCAATATCACTTGTATATCCATCTGGGGTAATAAATTTTTTCGATTTACTACTCAAATTTTGCACCACCTTTTAATTAACAATTTGTTAATTAAAATATAACCCCTTTTCGATATAGGATCAAGAAATTTTAAGTAAAAGTTTCAAGATGGAGTGTTTAATACACTTTGTGTTTTGACTAATGATTTCTAACAGAACCTTCAACTTTTGTATAGAATCAATCAACTTTGCCCAAAATTCCATCAACTGATAAATTTCTACATTGTCTATTCTTTCCGCTTGCGTGAATTGTTCATTTTTCATAAAATTCTAAACAATAATTTTTACCTTTCATTCACAATCGACAATATTCGTGTTAAACTAACATCTATGTATGATTATACGTATTAATGTATCAACGTAATGAAGCATTCATCAGCTTCAATATAGAATCGGAGGAACACAAAATGAAGAGTTTATTACACAAATGGAACCAACTCAGCTTGGTAACTCGAATTGTTGTGGGGATTATTATCGGCGTTATCCTTGCAGTATCAGTTCCTGAGGGAGCAAAATGGGTGACTATTTTTGGTTCTTTATTTGTCGGTGCACTAAAGGCTGTGGCACCTGTATTGGTTTTATTTTTAGTTATACACGCTATTTCCAAGCATAAAAGCGGCCAGCAGACTAATATGAAATCTATTATTATCCTTTATGTGATTAGTACGTTTCTTGCAGGACTTGTTGCCGTTGTCGCAAGCTTTATTTTCCCTGTAACCTTAACACTTAAGACAGGAGCAGAGGGCTTTGAACCTCCTAGCGGCATTACAGAGGTGCTTCAAACATTGCTCTTTAACATTGTCGACAATCCTGTTAATGCACTTATCAATTCTAATTATATCGGTATTCTGGCTTGGGCTGTACTTCTTGGGATTGCATTAAAAAACGCTCCTGATTCAACGAAAAGCATGCTTGCTAGTTTTTCAGATGCCATCTCTCAACTTGTGAAATGGATCATTAATTTAGCGCCAATTGGGATTATGGGACTTGTTTTTGAAGCCCTTGTCACAAATGGTCTGTCAGCTTTACTTGATTACGGAAAATTACTTTTAGTTTTACTTGGATGTATGTTTTTCATAGCACTTGTCGTGAATCCAATTATTGTGTTCATTAATATTCGTAAGAACCCATACCCGCTTGTATTTAAATGTCTAAAGGAAAGTGGAATTACAGCGTTCTTCACGCGTAGCTCAGCAGCGAATATCCCAGTAAATATGAGTCTATGTGAAAAATTAGATTTAGATAAGGATACGTATTCTGTATCAATTCCATTAGGTGCTACAATTAATATGGCTGGAGCAGCGGTAACCATTTCTGTCTTAACTCTTGCAACTGTTCATACACTTGGTATTGAAGTAGATATGGGTACAGCTCTCATCCTTAGCATTTTATCAGCGATCTCAGCTTGTGGTGCTTCAGGTGTTGCCGGCGGATCACTTTTACTCATTCCTTTAGCGGCTAGCTTATTCGGTATTTCAAACGATGTTGCCATGCAAGTCGTAGCTGTAGGTTTCATTATCGGAGTTTTACAAGATTCTTGTGAAACAGCCCTTAACTCTTCCTCAGACGTGCTTTATACAGCAACTGCTGAATATGCGAAAATGCGTAAGGAAGGTAAAGAAATTACAATTTAGGCTTTTTTTAAAGCGCAAGCGCCTTGATCAGCCTAGGGCAAATAAGATGATTTAGAATAGAAGGCGTCCTTTGCCTTCAATTCTATATTAGCTTATGACCTCGAGGGGCTAGGCGCTCGAGCTGGATGTCGAAGTAGTTATCCACAGTTCAAGCATTTTATAATTTCCTAAGCAAGTACAAAATTCTATACCTTCTGATAGTATAAATAAAGCAACAGCCCGTCTTTTACTAAAGAAGTGGACTGTTGCTTTATTTTTACGACCTGACGGCCCCAATGTCGATGTGCAGTTTTGCAATCCATACCATATCATCTGCCTTCAAGAATAGATAAAGATTCTCTCATTAATTTAACGCCTCTCTCAGAAAATTCAATCTTCTTTCCGCATTCCCTTTTACAATAATATCAACACCACTATCTATGTTTTTTTCAACCTTTTCACCCTTTATAGCTTTTGCTGCAGCTTCTACACTTAAATACCCCATATCATAGGGATTTTGAGAAACCGAACCTGATAACGTCCCATCCTCTATTAATTCAAGCATTTCAGTTATTCCATCCGCTCCAGTTATTGGAATACTTAGTCCATGTTTTTTTAGAACCTCTTGTGCATGTAAGGCTACTATATCAGTTACAGCCATTACCCCTTTAAGGTCGGGATGCTTTTGCAGCACTTCCTCCATTCCCTTTTTCACAAGTCTTTCTTCATCATAAGAAATACTAAGACTTTTAGTCACAACATCAATTCCTGCTTCTTTTAAGCTATTTTTAGCCCCTTGTATTCGCTCACTTATTAATGTTACACCGTCATCTCCCACATCTCCTCCAAGCAAAACTACTTTATCCCCCGGTTGTAACTGGGAAGCTAATAATTGGCCCGCTCTTCGCCCTAGCTCTAAATTATCAGTACCAATATAAGATGTTTTATTCTTCCATGGGTCGTCAGTGTCTATTAGCAAAGTTGGAATACCTTTTTCAACAAACTTGTTTAAAATCGGAGTAACTTCGTCTGGTGCAATAGGGGAAACAATTAAGACATCAGGAACTTCCTTTAACTTA
>DASQMK010000074.1:0-1770 GCA_035645575.1 Metabacillus sp. | reverse complement strand
GACTTGTTACTGGAGCAAATTGGATGGACTCACTACCAAAGGAATACCAAGAAATCGTATATGAAGAAGCTTTAAAAGCGGGTGAAGGAGCATCTAATAAGATTTTAGAATCGTCAGCTGACTTTGAACAAAAGCTTATAGATAAAGGAGTAGAAGTAAACGAGGTAGATATAGAACCATTTAAAGAAGCTACAGATGTCGTTTATGAAAAGTTCGAAGGTTACAAAGACCTACGTAAAGAGATTAATAAAATTCTAGGGAAATAGTGAGTGATAATATGATAAATAAATTTGCTCAAGGTTATGTCAAGACTGAAA
Source organism: Metabacillus sp. (assembly GCA_035645575.1). Lineage (GTDB taxonomy): Bacteria > Bacillota > Bacilli > Bacillales > Bacillaceae > Metabacillus. The sequence continues at coordinate 1,453 of DASQMK010000074.1, read as the reverse complement.
ATTTTATAACTAACTTTTTAATGATAGGTGTAGTATTCTTTGTGTTTCTTGCTGCGGTCATGCGATGGGTGGGGTACCCCATCGCATGGTCCGTTGAATTTGCTCAATTATTATTTGTTTGGGTTATCTTTTTAGGAGCAAACCGTTCCCTACGGGAAGAAAAACATATTAGTGTTGATTTTTTCACAAAAAAATTTCCAGCAAGAATGAGAGTGATTTTAGAAATTATTATGAGTTTATTAGTATTAGCGTTTCTTATTTTCTTAAGTTACTTTGGAATTCTTCTCAGTATAGAGAATTCAGTAAGATTAATCAATAATCTGACAGTGAGTTATTCTTTAGTGACCTTATCTGTACCAATCGGAAGTATTCTAATGATTATCACCATCCTTATTAAGCTAAAAGGAAAAATACTCTCTCTAAAGATATTATCGAGTAAATCGTGAATAAAAAGGGGTGAGAAAAATGTTACTTGTTGCTGTTATTTTTTTTGTATTACTATTTCTAAATATGCCTGTAGCATTTGCAATCGGAATAGCTAGTTTATCTTTTTTTCTTTTAGACCCTAACTTACCAGTTGAAATAACGACACAAAGAATGGTTGCTGGAACACAATCTTTTCCATTATTAGCAGTTCCGTTCTTTATTTTGGCTGGTAACTTAATGAATTCTTCAGGAATCACGAAGCGTCTTATTCGCTTTGCCAATGCACTGACAGGACATTTGGTAGGAAACTTAGCTCACGTCTCAATTGTCCTCAGTACGATTATGGGTGGGGTATCTGGTTCAGCTAACGCAGATGCAGCCATGCAAAGTAGAATTTTAGGACATCAGATGGTAGCTAGAGGGTATTCGGGAGGATATTCTGCTAGTGTTATAGCTGTAAGTTCATTAATTACTGCAACAATTCCACCTAGTATTGGTCTGATTTTATTTGGATATGTAGGAGAAGTTTCTATAGGAAAGCTTTTTTTAGCTGGTATCATTCCAGGAATCCTAATGATGATATTCTTAATGATTGTTTCTTACATAATCGCAAAAAGAAGAGAATATGATCAAGGTATTAATACAAAGAGAGCTACTTTCAAAGAAGTCCTTGTCTCTTTCAAAGAAAGTATTTGGGCTTTGCTTTTTCCTGTAATATTAGTGGTTGGAATTCGTTTTGGTATATTTACTGCATCTGAAGCAGGAGCCTTTGCAGTTGTATATGCACTACTAATTGGGTTCTTTGTTTACAAGGAACTAGATTGGAAAAATTTCAAAGAATCACTAGAGCAATCTGTTTTAGATAATGCATCGATTCTATTAATCATTTCTGCTTCTTCTATTCTAGGGTTTCTCATTACATACGATAGATTACCACAGAATGCTGCTGATTTTTTAATTGGAATTACGAGCAATTCAACACTTTTATTAGTACTAATTTTGGTCTTTCTTGTTTTTGCAGGTATGT
>DASQMK010000073.1:0-16791 GCA_035645575.1 Metabacillus sp. | reverse complement strand
TCCACAGCAGCCTTTATGGTTGCAAGAATATATTGATTCACCAGAAAGACAAACACAACTTTATAAAAAAACATTAAGAATTCTGATTCTTTCACAAATGTTTGGGGGAGCAGGACTCGGAGCCGGTATAGCAGTAGGAGCTCTTCTTGCGCAAGACATGATGGGGACTGAAAATGCAGCAGGGATTCCAACTGCTCTATTTACTTTAGGTTCTGCAGGAGCTGCCTTACTTATAGGTAGGTCTTCACAACGTTTTGGCCGTAGAGCAGGGCTTGCAGGTGGTTTTCTTGCAGGTGGATTAGGTGCGATCGGTGTTATAATTGCAGCTTTAACCAATAGCATCGCACTTTTATTTATTTCTCTTCTTATTTATGGAGCTGGTACGGCATCTAATCTACAAGCGCGATATGCAGGGACAGACCTTGCAACAGATAAACAAAGGGCAACTGCTGCAAGCCTTGCCATGGTTTCCACTACATTGGGTGCTGTAGTTGGTCCTAACTTGATCAATCAAATGGGGGATTTTGCGGATTCAATTGGTGTTCCAACCTTGGCTGGCCCTTTTATCTTGTCAGCAGCAGCTTTTATCATTGCCGGATTATTTCTCTTTATTTTTCTTCGTCCAGATCCTTTGATTGTGTCTACAGCTATCGCAAATACTAGGAAAAAAGACGATTCTGCTGAGACAGGGACAAGTTTAAAGAATGCTGTCATAAACAAAAAGGGTGTTGTGGTAGGGGCTTTCATTATGATTTTGACTCAATTTGTCATGGCAGCGATTATGACCATGACACCAATCCATATGGGACATCATGGTCATGGGTTGAAAGAAGTAGGGTTAGTTATCGGTTTCCATATAGCAGCTATGTACCTCCCTTCACCTTTGACTGGTTTACTGGTAGATAAACTAGGCCGGACGACTATGGCTATTGCTTCTGGTGGTACGCTTCTAGCTTCTGGGTTGGTGGCAGCTCTTGCACCGGCGCATTCAATGCAACTGCTTATCCTGGCGTTAGTACTATTAGGAGTGGGTTGGAACTTTGGGCTAATAAGTGGAACTGCTCTCATTATAGATTCAACACATCCATCTGTGCGTGCAAAAACACAAGGATCAGTCGATGTCTTATTCGCACTATCAGGAGCAGCTGGTGGGGGGATATCAGGAATGATAGTCGCTCATTCCAGTTATGCAGGATTATCCCTTTTTGGAGCCATTCTGTCATTATTGCTTTTACCTGTAGTTGTTTGGTCTCGTAAGAAAAAAAGCAAAGAGGAAATATATAGTCTTTCTAATTCGGCTCCATTAGATTAGTCTAGTATCCATTTAGATTTTGTTTTAAGAAAAAATTGTTTAATTAAATGGCGCTTCTCATGAAAATGGAATGCGTCTTTTAGACTATTTCTAACTTCCAATTACAAGGAGGACTCAACTTTATAGGGATAATCTGTTTGTACTCACATTTATCTGGTAGATTTTGATTTTAACTTTTTGTACAATAATCCTAGCTTTCTAGTAATAACTAATTAATTAGAAAGGTTATATGATATCGAATACAAATTAATTAAGGTGAAGTTTGCTTTTTTCTTTCGAAAAAGCGGAGGTCTAAAAAGGTTTTACCGCTAGGAGGTAGAATGATGATACGAATTGCAATAGTTGAAGATGAAATTAATTATCAAGAGCAGTTAATTGGTTTTCTCCGAAGGTTTGAACAAGATCGGGGGGAAAACATTGAGATAGAAACATTTACTGACGGGGATGGAATTTTAGAAAACTATAATGCACAATTTGACATCATATTAATGGATGTTTAAATGCGATTTATGGATGGAATGTCTGCAGCAGAAAAAATTAGAAAAATGGATTCAGAAGTTGTTATTATATTTATCACAAATATGGCACAGTATGCCATAAAAGGATATGCAGTAGATGCACTGGACTATGTTTTGAAACCGATCTCATATTTTCCTTTCTCACAGCGCTTAAATAGAGCAATTGATAGAATGAAAAAAAGAGGAAGCAATTTTATTACCATAAAGATAAAAGGTGGTGTACAGCGCTTTCAGGTTTCTGATATTTATTATATCGAATCTCTTGGACATAAAATTGTTTATTCTACAAAAGAAGGAGATTTTGTTGGATCAGGAACAATGAAGGATTTGGAAAAAGAATTAGCAAGTTTTCATTTCTTTCGCGGCAATAAAGGATATTTGATTAACCTGGAACATGTAGATGGAATGAACGAAAATTGTGCAGTAGTTAAAGGGGAAAACCTTCCTATAAGTCGTACGAAAAGGAAAGCATTTATGGAAGCTTTGTCCAATTATTGGGGAGAGGTGATAAAATGAACGACATACTCCCTGATATTCCCAGGATCTATACTGCTTTGGCCGAGTGGCTTGCATGTATGATATACATCTCGGTATTGAAAAAAAGACTGAGTGGTTGGAAATTTTACGCTTTTACTGCTGGAGTCCTCATCATACAAACGAGAATCCACAAAACCTTGAGGAACAGTCAATTAATCTAGTTGGTCCTGATATCTACGAAAAGCTTATTCGAGGTTATACTGAAAAACAGTGGGGACGTCCCTGTACTGAAATACCCGCTTTTATTATCCGTAGGCTGCCTGTAAGATTTACATACGATAATAACTATTTCAATGATCCTTATCAGGGGATTCCAAAAGGTGGATATACAGCTATGATTGAACGAATGGTAGAAGGAATCGAAGTCATATTCAACACAGACTATCTACTTGAGAAGGAGAAATGGGATAGTATTGCAGACAAAGTGGTGTACACAGGTCCTGTTGATGTCTATTTTGGCTATAAGTTTGGCGTTTTGGAATATAGGAGTTTACGGTTTGAAACAGAGATTTTGAATATGCCAAACTATCAGGGAAATGCAGTTGTAAATTATACCGACAGGGAGATGCCTTTTACACGTATTATTGAGCATAAACACTTTGATTTTGGTACACAACCTAAAACAGTCATTAGTCGAGAGTATAGTGTAGAATGGAAAAAAGGTGATGAGCCATATTATCCTATAAATGATAAAAAAAATAGTGCTTTATATGAGAAGTATAAAGCTTTAGCTGAAACTGAAAGTCATGTTATTTTTGGTGGACGATTAGGTGAGTACAGATATTACGATATGGACAAAGTAGTAGAAGTTGCTTTGAAAAAGGTAAGAGAGGTATTGGGAAATAAGAACACTAAAAACGAGAAAATATTAAAAGATCCTTTTTTAAAAGGGGGATTACTCTTTTCCTGTTCATAATTCGTGATTGTGAAAATCCAATATCATCATAATATGGAAGGTTCCCTTTTATCCCAAATTGATATTGTGGAAAAATTGAACAGTGATAACTACGGTAAAAACTTACGTTTCTTAGAAGAATTCTATTTATAAATGGGACTGTGTAAAAACTTCCTTGCTCATAAGCTTGGAAGTTTTTAAATGCGATAGCTTCCTAGCTCTTATATCAAAAAAGAAGTACCAGTCTTTGTTTTATAAGGTGCTCCCAATACCTTTATGTTATATAATGAGTCTTTAAAGAATTCTAATCGTTTATCTTTCGGAAAGGTAAACTCGTTATTACTTGAGACAGGCTATTTTTTTAAAAAGGAATTTCCTGAATTTTTGTTGGTGTGATACTAATACAGTTACTTCTATTCTACAAATAAGTGCCATAACGATACTGGCTACTATAGAAGAGAGTAGAAAGTCTAGAATAATTACAGTTACAACCTAGAACCTGCGGATTAATTAAAGAGATAATAGCCGAGGATAAAACTGATTTTGATAGTGATTAAAATAAGGGGGTGGGATTTTTACCACGCCTTCACTTTTTATCCTTGTAACCAACGAATTCCTTCATATATATCGCTATTCAAGTGATTGTTTATAAATCATTTTGCCAAACTCTTTGGGCATCCATGTGCTTATCGACAAGTATTTTAAAATCTTCAATGGCATCTTTATTGCTATAAAGTGGAGATATGTTAGTAATCATATAAATAGCTCGATGTGGACAATCACTACCAAACGGAACAATATAAACATCTTTAAATTTTTCAATAAGTGAGTAGGCAGCACTTATTGGAACGATTAACCACGAATTCTCATCTAGTATATCAAATGACAATAAAGTAGAGTCTGTTACTAATTTAGGGTCTAAACCTTGTGGGAAATATTTATAATGCCATTTTAAGTATTGATCACCCCAATTTAGAAAAATTTGATTTTCTGGCTTTAAGTTAAGAGGGTCAATATTTTTTTCTTTGCCTATTTTTTTGCTTCTAGTTACCAAGACCATTTTCTCATCCAAAATTTTTTTACAAATAATTTGAGTCATTGGGATATTATGTAAGACAAACCCTACATCAATAATTCTAGCTGCTACTTGCTCATAAATTTCATCTGTATGCTGAGTTTTTATAGTTAATTGAACATTTGGATTTTTAAAAATTCCCCTATAAATATTTCTAAGCAGGTAATTGTTTACGCTGTCTACTACTCCGATGGAGATAGTTTTTTTTGAGGAAGCAGAGCTAAAATTATTAATTTTATTATTTATGTTTTCCCAGTCGAGAGCGATGGACATAAAAGCTTTTCCATGTGGGGTTAACTTAATATTTTTAAATCCCCTGTCCCTTTCGACTAGTAATACACCCAACTCATCTTCGAGTGCCTTCAGCCGGTAGCTGACCGTAGACTGTGACATGTAAAGTTTTTCTGCTGTTTTGGTTATATTCAATGTCTTTGCTAAAACGGCAAATGTTTCTAACAATTTATAATTCATTAAAGTCATCCCTTTAAGTAAAAATTATTGACTATTTAATTATAATTTCGATTATAACTTTAATTATAATCGAAAATTTCGATAATTAATATGGAAAAAAATTATTTTTAATAATTGTAAGCGTTTGCTAAGCTTATGATAGGTTATCGGAAAGGAAATCAATCTATAAATAAAGAGGGATAAAAAGATGAAAAATTTTAATAGTAGTTTTGAGAGACCAAACAAAAAATGGAATGAAAAGTTTTCTAATATTCCAACACCTGTGATAGGTGATGTAATGGGAAGACAAAACGTTATGGATGAAAGAATCAGACCGACATGGGCTGGTGCACGATTTGTTGGACCAGCATTAACAATTATGACATATCCTTCTGACAACTTTATGATTCATCTTGGGGTAAGTCTAGCTCAAGAGGGTGATATTCTAGTTGTTGATGCAGGAAATTATCAAAATGCTGGGTTATGGGGAGAGATCTTAACTGTTAATGCAATGCAACGTAAAGTAAAGGGTCTAGTAATAGATGGAGCAGTAAGAGATGTAAAAGAAATTGAAGAAATGCAGTTTCCAATGTTTGCATCAGGCATAAATGCCAGAGGTGGCTATAAGAGCAATCCAGGAACAGTAAACATACCAGTGTCTTGTGGCGGAGTTGCTGTTAATCCTGGTGATTTAATTGTTGGTGATGAAAATGGAGTTGCGGTTATTCCAAGACTAGACATTGAGCATGTATACGAAGAATGTGTAAAAAAAATAGAATCTGAGAAACAGATTATTGAACAGTTGAAACAAGGAAAGGATACTTTTGAGATTATGAATTTGCAAGAAATATTGGATAAAATTGGTATTAAAATACATGTATAGAGGTGGTAAAAAATGTTCCTTTCTTTAAATCTCGCTCAGACCTTGGCGCTAGCAGTGGTTGTATTATTAATTGGAGGCCTACTAAGGAAGAAAGTAGGCATATTTAGAAAATATTTTATTCCCACACCAGTAATAGGAGGAATAATCTTTGCAATATTCATGTTAATAGGTAATCAAACGCAGTCTTTTAGTATTGAGCTTGATCAATCGTTAAGTGATTTTCTGCTCATTGCATTCTTTACAGCAACCGGTTTTTCATTCAGTGTGAAGGATTTAAAGAAAACTGGAAAAATAGGTTTGAAATTAGCAGGGTTAATCGTTGTATTAATCATATTACAAAATGGACTTGTTCCTCTAATTTCTCCTTTTGCTGGAATAGATCCTTTATTAGGACTAACGATGGCCTCTATATCAATGACAGGTGGGCCTGGGACAGCAGCTGCATTTGGTCCGACATTAGAAAGTATGGGAATAGAAAATGCTACATTAGTTGGACTTTCTGCTGCTACATTCGGTATAGTAATGGGCAGTATTATAGGTGGACCAGTTGCGAAAATTTTACTTAAAAGAAATAAATTATCTTATAAAGAGTCAAGTGCATCGATTGAACTTAATACTTCTAGCAAACTAAATGAGTTAAATGATAAGTCGTTAATGAACAGCGTATTTGTTATTCTCCTTTCAATGGGACTAGGAACATTAATGGTAATGCTATTAAATCTTACTGGATTTATTTGGCCGGACTATGTTGGCGGGCTATTTGTAGCTGCTATTTTGAGAAATATCTTTGATGCTCTGAAGATTTCAATTAGTTTAAAGTCCATGAATATTATTGGGGCTATTACATTGAACATATTTCTCGCTCTCGCCATAATGGATCTGGAATTATGGAACTTAATGAATCTTGCTGTACCAATGATTATTTGTTTATTAATACAAACAATTTTCATGATGGTGTTTGCGATTTTCGTCATATTTAAGGTTATGGGGAAAGACTATGATGCTGCAGTCATGTCCTCTGGATTAAGCGGTGTCGGCTTAGGGGGCACCCCCAATGCAGTAGCAAACATGGAGGCTGTGATAGAAGAAAATGGTCCATCACCTAATTCAGTAATCATTCTCCCTGTTATTGCAGCAGTCTTTTTGAGTGCGCTTAACCCTATTATCATAACTTTATTTATCAATATTCTATGAGGTGATTTCAATGAAAACTTTCATACTAGATCCTATTGATTCGGAGGCATTAGAATATGCAATGGAAAGACTTGATGTAGTTGATTGGAGAAATAATGAGATTTATAATTACTCTATTGCGGAAGCAGTCATTGTACGAACTTTTAATATGACAAAAGAAGTGATAGATAAAATGCCTAAGCTAAGAATTATCGCAAAACATGGAGTAGGTGTAGACAATATTGATTTGGAATATGCAAAAAGCAAAGGGATTTTGGTAACGAATACTCCTCAAGCAAATATGAATTCAGTTGCCGAATTAGTTATTGCTTTGGCGTTGAATTGTGCGAGAAAAGTTAATTTTTCGGATAATATGGTTAAAAAAGGAATTGAGAAAAACTCTCCATTTGAATTAGCTGGTTTTGAGTTACAAAATAAAACTGTTGGATTAATTGGACTTGGACGTATTGGTACACTGGTAGGTGTGAAGTTAAAAGCAGCTTTTAATACAAAGGTGGTTGTTTATGATCCATATACTACTGATTCTATGTGTAAAGAAGCAGGGTTTATTAAGCATGAGGAGTTAGATGAAGTATTAAAAGAAAGTGATATTGTTAGTGTCTCTGTACCTTTGACAAAAGATACAGAGAATTTGATTGCCGCTCGTGAGCTCTCCCTTATGAAAGAGAATGGCATTCTAATTAATACATCTAGAGGAAAAGTTATTAATGAAAACGATCTTTATGATGCATTACAGAATAACAGGATTTTTGGTGCAGCTATTGACGCCTTTGCTGAAGAACCCGTTTCAAAAGAACATCCATTGTTAACCTGTAATAATTTTATTGGAACTCCACATAATGGGGCAAACACAAAGGATGCGCTTATTCGGATGGGAACACAATCTGTTGATGAAATTGTAAGAGTAATGAATAATGAGGAGGCATTATCTAAGATTGTATGATTAATAGAAACTAACCGGAAGAATTTTAGAACTAGAATGTAATGTGAATCCTGATTCTTCGTTTAAGAAATAACGATAAGTTTTACTGAGAAGTCAAATCAAGACCTGCTTAATGGTAGTAATCATTTAAGTATAAAGAACTTGAATTATCAGTGGCAAAGTCTAATGTTTCTAACTTAGAGCAGGATTTTTTATTTTTCTAATTATGTCGGCACTCAATTTTATTGACTATCATATAAACGAGGACAATTATTTTATGTTCAACAAAATATTAGTTGCGAACAGAGGGGAAATAGCTATTCGAATTTTTAGAGCTTGTACAGAGCTCGGAATAAGAACAGTAGCGATTTATTCGAAGGAGGATACAGGTTAATATCATCGTTATAAGACAGATGAAGCATACCTGGTAGGTCAAGGGAAAAAACCAATTGATGCATATTTGGACATTGAAGGGATTATTGAAATTGCCAAGATTAATGCCGTAGAGGCGATTCATCCAGGCTATGGTTTTTTATCAGAAAACATCCAATTTGCTAAACGCTGTGAGGAAGAAGGACTAATTTTTATCGTTCCGCATTCTACACATCTTGAAATGTTTGGAGATAAGTTAAAGGCTAGGGAACAGGCTTTAAAGGCAGATATTCCAGTTATACCGGAAAGTGACGGTCCTGTTGATATTGGGGAGGGAAAGCATTTACTGCTCGGTAATTTCGTGGAAAATAGGTAGTTTTTTTGAGCATCACCTCTACTTATTTGTTGATAGACAGTGTTTAATAATGCCTGTTATACCACACATTGTATAAAATGAAGCCAATAATTTTTTTCACCACCACTTTTATCAGAATGATTGAATGTCAGTATAACTGTCGGTAAAAGGAATTAATCAATACTAATTATTTTAGAAATAGATTTCAAAGGAGAAGACGGTAATGGAAATAAAAATAGAAAAGAATATAATGATTCCCATGAAGGATAACGTAAAACTAGCAACAGATGTATATAGTCCTAAAAGTGAAAAAGCTTTACCAGTTTTACTTAGAAGGTTGCCCTACAATAAAGAGAGACCTACATATTTTGACAGACCAAATATACTAAGACTTGTTCAAGCAGGGTTTATCGTTGTTGTTCAAGATGTGCGCGGAACTGGTAGTTCAGAAGGAGAGTTTCTCCCGTTTGATCTGGAGGCGGACGATGGTGAAGAAACAATCAATTGGATCGCATCCCAGTCTTGGTGCGATGGGAATGTTGGAATGATTGGCAGCTCATATCACGGCATGACACAAATTCTGGCATCAATGAGAATGCCAGTTGCTTTAAAAGCAATTGCCCCTCATCTTACTCCCTCTGATTTTTACGAAGACCTTACCTACAGGGGTGGTGCCTTTGAACTAGGCGGGACACTAAGTTGGTCAACTAGAATGTTTTTTACAGTCATTCTTAAACGAGCTTTAGAGCAGGGAAAAGAGATGCCTAAAGAATTTTCAGAAAGCCTCCAAAGCAAAAATACCTATCCGTTCCATGTGGAAAAACTGCCATTAATGGAAACCTCAGATTTTAATGATTATTGGCCAATATACAAAGAGTGGCTAACACATCCAGATAAAGATGATTACTGGCAAAACGTTTCTTTTAGGGAGCATTATCATAACATTACTGTTCCAGCATTGCACTCGGGTGGGTGGTTTGATATTTTCCTTCGTGGAACAATAACAAACTTTCAAGGAATTAAGCAAAGAAGTACAAACGAAATTGCTAAGAAAAACCAACGCTTAATTATCGGGCCATGGACACATACCAATAATACAGGAACATTTGCTGAACATGAGTATGGTATGAATGCAGGCTTAGATGGTCTAGACTATACAGGTATATTAATTGAGTGGTTTAATAAATGGCTTAAAGGCATTGATCAACAAATAAAAGAAGAAAAACCAGTCAAACTATTTGTTATGGGTATTAATGAATGGCGTGATGAAGAAGATTGGCCGTTACCTGATACAGTATATAGTCCTTATTATTTACACAGTAATGGTAATGCCAACAGAGCATGTGGTGATGGTTTGTTATCTATAATGTCACCAAAGAACGAACCAACAGATGTTTTTCTTTACAATCCAAAACGACCAGTGCCAACTATTGGAGGTAATTTACATTTTGCTAATGAGCACCTATCAGGCCCATTAGATCAGAGTGCCGTTGAGGATCGTGATGATGTACTATGTTATACATCAGAACCTTTACTCAGAGCAACTGAAGTAACAGGTCCCATTGAGCTCATCCTATATATTTCCTCAAGCGCAAAAGATACTGATTTTACTGGAAAGCTTGTTGATGTGCATCCAGATGGTCGTGCAGAAATTCTTACAGAAGGAATCCTGCGTGTTCGGTATCGTCAATCATTTGACTCGCCTGAATTAATGGTACCAGGAAATGTTTATAAGATAAAAATTGGTATGGCAGCAACTTCAAATGTTTTTAAAGAGGGTCACCGAATTCGTTTGGAAGTATCAAGTAGTAATTTTCCAAAGTATGATAGGAACAGTAATACAGGAGGAGAAATTTACAATGAAAGTGAAGGATCGTTTATTACTGCGGTTAACTCTGTTCATCACAATGAATCTTATCCTTCACATCTACTGTTACCTATTATCGACCGTGATCATAAATAGCAACTGTGTGAGAAAAGTTAATTTTCCGAATAATATGGTAAAAAAAGGAATTAAGTAAAATTCTCCATTTGAATTAGCTGGTTTTGAGTTACAAAAGTTGGATTAATTGGGCTTGGACGTATTAGTACACTTGTAGGTGTGAAGCTAAAAGCAGCTTTTAATACAAAAGTCGTTGTTTATGATCCATATACAACAGATTCTATGTGTGAAAAAGAAGGGTTTATTAAGTACAAAGATTTAGATAATGTATTGAAAGAAAGTGATATTGTTAGTGTGTCTGTGCCTTTGACAAAAGATACAGAGAATTTAATCGCTGCGCGTGAGCTATCCCTTATGAAAGAGAATGGCATTCTAATTAATACATCTAGAGGAAAAGTTATTAATGAAAACGATCTTTATGATGCATTACAGAATAACACGATCTTTGGTGCAGCTATTGATGCCTTTGCTGAAGAACCCGTTTCAAAAGAACATCTATTGTTAACCTGTAATAATTTTATTGGAACTCCACATAATGGGGCAAACACAAAGGATGCGCTTATTCGGATGGGAACACAATCTGTTGATGAATTTGTAAGGTTGATGAATAATGAAAAGGCTTTATCTAAGATTGTATAATTAATAGAAACTAACCTGAAGAATTTTAAGCATTTGAGAATTGTTTACTATGCAAAACCTTCTTTATATACAAAGCAAAAAAGATACTGGTATTATCTAGTGTCTTGAATTTAAAAAAATATTCCTATATAGAGTTAAACCAACAGCCAGGTATTTATTAAGAAACTTGGCTGTTTTGATTATTAATGTTGATGTAATTAAGAATGTTATTAAGGAAAGTGTCAAATTTTAACGAAAGGCCACATGTCAGAGTATTATGATTGAATTTTTACTTAATTATAAGAAAGGGATTGAATCGAAGTATCTCAAGTGGTAATATACTATTAAGTTATTAGTATGTCATATTTTAGAGTTTTTTTATTATTAGTATGTCACAGTCGTTTGGGAGATAGAATATAGGAGGTCGTATGTGAATAAGAAGGAAATAGTTTATGTAGTATCTGATTCTGTTGGCGAAACAGCTGAGTTGATGGTAAAAGCAGTTGCATCTCAATTTAATAGTGTAGAAGTTGAAATCAAGCATATTTCATATGTAGAGGAAATGGAAGATCTTGATCATATTATTACTGCGGCAAAATATAATGATTCGATTATTGCCTATACAATCGTAATCCAGTCTTTGAAGCAGTATCTTGAAGAGCGAGCGTGTAAAGCTGGAGTTCGTGCCATTAACTTGATGAATCCGCTTATGGATGCATTTATCGAAAAATTACATACAGAACCAGTAAGTCAACCAAGGCTAATGAGGAAATTAGATGAAAACTATTTTCGTAGAGTAGAAGCGGTTGAGTTCGCAGTTAGATACGATGATGGTCAGGATGTTAGAGGAATTAGGTATGCAGATATTGTCTTAATTGGTGTTTCCAGAACATCTAAGACACCGCTTTCAATGTATTTGGCACATAAACGATTTAAGGTGGCAAATGTACCTTTAGTTCCAGAAGTAGCACCTCCTGATGAACTTTTTGATATTCCAAAAAACAAATGTGTTGGGTTAATCATCACACCAGATAAACTAAATAAAATTCGTATTGAGCGATTAAAAAATATGGGATTAACAACCCAAGCGAACTATGCGAATTATGACCGAATTCTTACAGAATTAGAGTACGCCGAAAAAATCATGAAAAAAATCGGCTGTCCTGTTATTAATGTTTCAAACAAGGCGATTGAGGAGACAGCTGATTTGATATTAGAGATGTTAAAGAAGAAAGGGGCTGTATTTCATGGATAATAAGTTTGTATATATGTTTGATGAAGGTGATAGTGGAAAAAGGGAACTATTGGGAGGGAAAGGAGCGAATCTTGCTGAAATGACCAAGATTGGTTTACCTGTTCCTTATGGGTTTACCATTACAACAGAGACCTGCAATACTTATTATGAAGCAGGAAAATCAATTTCAACAGTGATTGAGTTTCAAATACTAGAAGCGCTAGCAACCCTTGAAGAAAAAACAGGAAAGAGACTAGGAGATCCAGCAAATCCATTGCTAGTTTCTGTAAGATCTGGAGCCGTTCATTCGATGCCGGGAATGATGGATACAATTCTAAATCTTGGAATAAATGACGAAACGGTTGTAGGGTTGGCAAATTTGACGAATAATCCGCGCTTTGCATATGATTCTTACCGTCGATTTATCCAAATGTTTAGTGATGTTGTGCTAAAGGTTGATAGCTTTTATTTTGAACAATTCTTGGATGAAATTAGGGAAGAAAAAAGATATAACTCAGATCCTGAAATGTCTGCAGAAGATTGGAAAGAGGTGATTGCAGGATACAAGAAGATTGTTTCTAAGCATTCAAAAAGGGCCTTTCCTGAGAATCCAAAAGAGCAGTTATTCCTTTCCATTCGTGCTGTTTTTGATTCTTGGAATAATCAACGTGCAATAGTATATCGCCGACTTCAGAATATTCCCGATCATCTTGGAACTGCAGTGAATATTCAAAGTATGGTTTTCGGAAATATGGGCAGCAATTCGGGCACTGGAGTAGCTTTTACACGTAATCCATCTACTGGGGAAGCAAAGCTTTATGGTGAATATTTGATCAATGCTCAAGGTGAGGACGTAGTTGCCGGAATTCGTACTCCTCAACCAATTGTTTCTCTTCAAGAAGAGATGCCAAACGTCTATCAGCAGTTTATTGAAACGTGTTACCTGCTTGAAAAGCATTATGGAGACATGCAGGACATTGAGTTTACTGTAGAACGGGGAGAACTCTTTATTCTGCAAACACGTACCGGAAAAAGAACAGCTCAAGCAGCAATTAGAATAGCTGTTGAATTAGTAAAAGAACAAATTATTAGCAAACAAGAAGCGATTCTACGTGTAGACCCTGATCAGCTTGATCAACTTCTCCACCGTCGAATTGATGATTCATATGTACGAAAACAATTAGCAAAAGGTTTACCAGCTTCCCCAGGTGCAGCAACTGGAGAAGTCGTATTTGATGCAGATGAAGCTGAGAGATTAGCGAAAGATGAGAAAAAGAAGGTTATTCTTGTTCGTCCAGAAACAACACCTGATGATATTCATGGAATTGTTGCAGCCGAGGCTACTGTTACTAGCCGCGGAGGAATGACAAGCCATGCAGCCGTTGTTGCAAGAGGAATGGGAAAAGCGTGCATTTGCGGCTGTGAATCATTAAAGATTGATTTAAAGTCGAAGCAATTTAAAGTAGGAGAAACGATCGTAAAACAAGGTGAAATTATTACGATTGATGGTTCAACTGGTGAAATCATGTTAGGAGGGATTCCGATGATTGAACCACAGCTTTCTGATGAATTTCAAATGTTGCTTTCTTGGGCTGATGAGGAAAGAAAGCTTGGTGTTAGAGCCAATGCTGACAATCCAGTTGATGCCAAAAAAGCTCTTGAATTTGGAGCAGGTGGAATTGGATTATGCCGAACAGAGCATATGTTTATGGATGCTAGTCGAATCCCAATTGTTCAAGAGATGATCCTAGCAGAAACCGATCAGGAACGCGAATATGCATTAGCCAAGTTATTACCAATGCAACAAGAGGACTTTGAGGGGATTTTTGAAGCCATGAAAGGCAACCCTGTAACCATTCGTTTATTAGATCCTCCTCTTCACGAATTTTTACCGGATAAGGAAGAACTGTTAGTTGAGGTCACCAAACTTCAATTAACAAATTCTAATCCAAGGGAGTTAAAAGAAAAAGAGCAGCTATTAAGAAAAGTACGTCAACTGGATGAATTTAATCCGATGCTAGGTCATCGTGGATGCCGTTTAGGAATGATTTTTCCAGAGATTTACGCTATGCAAGCAAAAGCGATTTTTTATGCCATTGCGAAGGTAATTGATAAAGGATTCGATGTAAAACCAGAAATCATGATTCCATTAGTTGGCCATGTGAATGAGTTAAAAGAAATGAGGCAATTAGTCATCGGTGCAGGTATACAGGTTGAGGAAGAAACAGGAATGAATGTTGACTATCTCATTGGTACGATGGTAGAAGTACCAAGAGCAGCTTTAACTGCAGACCAAATTGCCGAGGAAGCTGACTTTTTCTCTTTCGGAACAAATGATTTAACGCAAACAACATTTGGATATAGTCGGGATGATGCAGAGGGGAAATTTTTGCAAGCTTACATTGAATCCAAAGTACTTCCATCAAATCCATTCGTTTCACTTGACCAAGAAGGAGTAGGTAAACTAGTTGAAACTGGTGTTAAGTTAGGAAGGGAAATGAAGGCGGAATTAAAAACAGGTATTTGTGGAGAACATGGAGGAGAAAAGAAATCAATCCAGTTCTGCCATGATGTAGGATTGGATTATGTAAGCTGTTCACCATATCGTGTACCACTTGCACGCCTTGCTGCGGCACAGGCTAAGATTAGACATGAACAAAGACAGATTGAACTTCAAGTTCAAGTATAAAAATGTGAAGAGGGCTGCCTATTTTGGCAGCCTCTTTTTTTTATATGTGAAATTTTTGATGTTAATAATTCTTAATTAAGTATTTTGAGAAGTATACTGTGTTTTATATGAATTGAATATGTTTTGTCTATCTATAAGTAGTTTGTGTTGTAAAAAATCCTTCAATTATGCAAGGCGCTTATATGCTAATAAAAGCAGATTAATTTAAGCTCTGACCACATACCCCAAATTGCACAAAAATTGCACAGACTTAATTTATTTCATTAATTTTAATTAACTTATTTTACAACCACATGCCAAAAATGCCGTTATATCAATACTTATTTAACCCAGTTTTATTACACTTAACTCTATTAATTCCCCACCCAATTTTGACAGGGTATGGGTCAGGGGTTTGAATCCCTCTCGGATCATCAGAGTTATAAGCTTCAGTTCCTTATAACTAAGGGATTGGGGCTTTTTTGTTGATTTTCTTGGCAACCCTTCTATATCATTCTAGTCATATTTTTTGAAACTAAACTATGTGGTTTGTCCAAAAGATATAATAGCATTATTTTATAAAAATATAGCAATTGAACAATAGTTTTAAAAAAAAATTAAAAAAGTATACTTATCCCCTTTTTTTTGAATAGGCAAATGAAATTTAATTTAAACACCTTAGACAACTAAG
The DNA here is from genome assembly GCA_035645575.1 of Metabacillus sp. Classification (GTDB taxonomy): domain Bacteria; phylum Bacillota; class Bacilli; order Bacillales; family Bacillaceae; genus Metabacillus. The sequence goes on along the minus strand of DASQMK010000073.1, from coordinate 1,125 downwards.
AGTTTAAAAAAGAATGGGGATAATTTATAATGACAAAATTTAGTTCAACAGAAAGAATAAGGTTAATAAATGGTGATGTGTTTAGTGAAATTAAAAAGGTACCTAGCAATTCAATACACTTAATTTGCACAGATCCACCATACTTCATTTCGAGAGAAACAAATTTTAAAAAAGGTGGCGGTGACCAAAGAAAATATGGTTCTATTTCAATGGAATTTGGTGATTGGGATTTAGAAGAGAATAGTTTGAATTGGTTATTATTATTACAGGAATTCAAAAGGGTTTTAGTTCTAGGAGGAACTATGGTAATTTTCTATGATATTTTCAAAATGAAAGATATAGGACTTATTGCAGAGAAATTGAAACTTAAACAGCCGAGAATAGGAATTTGGGAAAAAACCAATCCAGTTCCAATAAATGCCAAAGTGAATTATTTATCTAATTCTAGAGAATATTTTATTTCCTATACCAAAGGGACAAAGAGAACTTTTAATTCCTACTATGATAATGCTTATTATGTAGCACCAATAGTAAGTGGAAAAGTGAGATTTCACCCTTGTCAAAAGCCTGTTACTATTCTTGAAAAAATTATTGAAACACATACCAATGAAGGTAATATAGTTATGGATTGTTTTATGGGTTCAGGATCCACCGGACAGGCTGCTATAAATTTAAAAAGGAAGTTTATTGGTTTTGAAATAGATAATATCTTCTTTAATAAAGCTTCAAATGTTATTTTTAAAACTACGGCAAGCTGATTTAGTCACAGCTTTATTGTAGGTTTTAAGTTAAAAATTCTTTAGCCGTTGATATTTAATAAATAAACTGTTAGAAAAAAATATTTTTTATTGGAACAAGTTACTAGTTTTATATAAAAGCGAATTGATTCTTTAAGGGTACTAAATAAGAAAGATTGGGGAATTTGAAAATGATAAAAATTGTAACAAAAGAAGATTTTTATATGTTTGAAATTAAAATGAATGCTGTAGAATTTTCTATAAGTGGTGATGCAATTTTGGAATGTTTCCACCAATTCATAGATGATTATGATGATGAAGAAATTGATGTATATGGCTATTTTGATACGAATAATGATCTGATTGGTTTGATCCGATTTTCAGAGGA
>DASQMK010000072.1:0-10291 GCA_035645575.1 Metabacillus sp. | reverse complement strand
AGAAGGATCAGAGCCGTGGAATGCGTCAGGAGATGCTAATCATCGTGTAAGTAGTATGACACTTGAAGAGCGTTTATATGCGATCTTTCTTGCCGTTCAAACAAACAATTTAAACGAGATCTCCCAGTACCAAGCATCAACTGTACCGCAGTCGCAGCTTGAAAAGGAATTCATTAAATTTGCCTTATCAAAGGATTATCAAAAATTTGATAAAGTGTCCTCACTTCATCAAATAGCAGAATCCCTATTTGCGCACTCAGAGCAAGATGAATTATTTTTATTTTCTTTCCGTGTGCTTATGAAGGCCTACAAAGAAAACATAGCTTTACAAAATCACCAAGGCTGGGCTGCTGCGTTAGAATATGTGTGGAGAAACGAAGCAAATCAACCTGTAAGCCAAACAAATATCGCTTCCCAATACGGAATATCTGTATCATCCGTCGGGAAGTATGCAAAGCTTGTTAAGAGCATGCTACTCTAAAACTCGCCAAACGGCGGGTTTTTTTGGTGGGTCAGAGGGACAGGTCCCTTGTCCCACTTTGACCTGAGAAAGGTGAAAACTGAGTTATTTGCGTTTTTCGTATTTTGTTTTCGATTTTAAACTTTTATTTTCGATTAGACAAATTTCGCCCAAAATCGACCGAATTCCGCAGCACCTCTCTTCCATTTTGAGCAAAAAAATAGCATCATTCTCTTATATTTAATACGATGTTTATAGCACAAAAATGTTGAAGATAAAATGAAGGGTATTTGTCTTCTCGAAAAAGCAGATAATCAAAGTATAGGTTTATTTAAGGAGTGAATAAACGTGTCAGAAGAAAAAATTTATGACGTTATTATAGCAGGAGCGGGTCCAGCTGGGATGACAGCAGCTGTTTATACTTCACGTGCTAACTTGTCAACACTTATGATTGAACGTGGTGTACCGGGCGGTCAAATGGCGAACACAGAAGAAGTAGAAAACTATCCTGGATTTGATCACATTTTAGGGCCTGAATTATCAACAAAAATGTTCGACCATGCGAAAAAATTCGGTGCAGAATATGCATACGGCGATATTCAGGAAATCGTTGATGGTGAAGAATATAAAATCGTCAAAGCTGGAAAAAAAGAATATAAAACAAGAGCTGTGATCATTACAACTGGTGCAGAATATAAGAAAATCGGTGTACCTGGTGAAAAAGAATTAGGTGGACGCGGAGTTTCTTATTGCGCGGTATGTGACGGAGCTTTCTTTAAAGGAAAAGAATTAGTGGTTGTAGGTGGAGGAGACTCTGCTGTAGAAGAGGGTGTATACCTAACACGATTTGCTTCAAAAGTAACCATTGTTCACCGTCGTGATGAATTAAGAGCTCAAAAAATTCTTCAACAACGTGCGTTTGATAACGAAAAAATCGACTTTATCTGGAACCACACTGTAAAAGAAATTCATGAGCAAGACGGTAAAGTTGGAAAAGTAACATTAGTGAATACACAAAATGGGGAAGAACAAGAATTTAAAACAGATGGTGTATTCATTTACATCGGAATGGTTCCATTATCAAAACCATTTGCAAACCTTGGAATCACAAACGAAAATGGCTATATTGAGACAAATGAGCGCATGGAAACAAAAGTTCCGGGAATTTTTGCTGCTGGTGACATTCGTGAAAAAATGCTACGCCAAATAGTTACAGCGACAGGTGACGGAAGTATAGCGGCACAAAGTGCTCAACACTATGTAGAAGAATTAGCTGAAAAATTAAAGGCTGTGAAATAAGTAGGACAGGATTGTAAAAGTCTGTCGAAGGCTGATTAATAAATTCGTAATTGTGTTTTAACTATCTTGTAACATGAGTGAAACAATTATGAGGTACTATATAAATAGTAATTGACCCCCTTTTATAAATAGACTTTATTTTCGAGCATGGGCGCCCTTTCCCATGCTCCCTTTTTTTGTCCTGCCGTTGTTTTTATTTTATCTACAAAAAAATGAAACAGTTTATCTAGATAAACGTATATACATATTAGTAGATCCTCTTCTTAAAATCTTTCTCGTAGGTAATAAAAAAATAACCAAAGTGCAACCTCTTGTAAAAAATGGTATTTTGATGAAGATTACCAATCCTGTTCGTTGTGAAGATAATTTGAAATATAGTATAATGAAAGAAAAAGTACGTTGCTAGCAAGAGTAATGTTATGTGAAAAATTGAGGTGAAGAATTTGCAAAGAGTAACCAATTGCGTCTTAATGGAAGGAAATAAAGTTCTACTCCTGCAAAAACCTAGAAGAGGCTGGTGGGTAGCTCCTGGTGGTAAAATGGAACTAGGAGAATCTGTGAAAGATACGGTCACTCGAGAATTCCGTGAGGAAACAGGCATATATATTAAAAACCCACAGCTAAAAGGGATCTTTACCTTTATTATTAAAGATGGAACAGATATTGTTTCTGAATGGATGATGTTCACGTTCTTAGCAACAGATTACCAAGGAACAAATGTAATGGAATCTGAAGAAGGATCGATAAAATGGCATGATAAAGATGTCATTCAGGAGCTGCCAATGGCCCCAGGAGATCATCACATCTTAGAATATGTTATTAAAGGGACAGGAATGCTTTACGGTACTTTTACATACACACCTGATTATGAGCTGCTTTCCTATCGTCTAGATCCACAATAAGACGATAAAAACCAGATGTGTGCACATTTTCTTACAAACGTACATGAACTTTAGGTAAAGCATGGTAACGTGACAATAGAGGCTATAGCAGAAGAGTGAAAATAATACGAGGGAAGAAAGAGGGGAGGATATGAAATGACCATTGAACAAAATGAACAACAGTCACCGCAAGAAGTGCAAATGGTAATTATTACAGGCATGTCTGGGGCTGGTAAAACAGTTGCCATTCAAAGCTTTGAGGACTTAGGATATTTCTGTGTGGACAACTTGCCGCCAACTTTGTTACCTAAATTTTTAGAGCTAATGAAAGAGTCAGGCTCGAAAATGAATAAAGTGGCCCTTGTGATGGACCTACGAGGACGAGAATTTTTCGATAGCTTATTTGAAGCTCTAGATGATTTAGCGGAGAAAGCCTGGTTAACACCACATATCTTATTTTTGGACGCAAAAGATTCAACACTTGTAACAAGGTACAAGGAAACAAGACGTTCCCACCCATTAGCATCAAAAGGTCTTCCTTTAGAGGGAATTGGACTTGAAAGAGAGCTTCTTGAAGAGTTGAAAGGTAGAGCGCAGCTCATCTATGATACATCTGATCTAAAACCAAGAGAGCTAAGAGAAAAAATTCTTAAACAGTTCTCTTCAAGTGTAGAGCATACATTTACGGTTAATGTTACATCTTTTGGATTTAAATACGGAATACCTATTGATGCAGATCTTGTCTTTGATGTACGCTTTTTACCTAACCCACATTATATTGATCATATGAGACCAAAAACCGGTTTGCAGGAAGAGGTTTCTTCATATGTGCTAAAGTGGAATGAAACTCAGAAGTTTTTAGAAAAGCTGCAGGATTTGCTCAGCTTTATGCTGCCTTACTATAAGCGTGAGGGAAAAAGCCAACTTGTTATTGCGATTGGATGTACAGGAGGACAACATCGCTCAGTAACGTTAGCTGAATACATTGCCAATTACTATAAAAATGATTACCATACTCAAGTTTCGCATCGAGACATTGAGAAAAGAAAGCATCACTAAGGAATGGCAGCAGAAACATTACCAAAGGTAGTCATCATCGGTGGCGGAACGGGATTATCAGTCCTATTAAGAGGATTAAAAAAATTCCCTGTTGATATTACGGCAATTGTAACTGTTGCCGATGATGGCGGGAGCTCTGGAAGGCTCCGAAATGAGTTGAACATCCCTCCTCCTGGAGATATTCGCAATGTATTAGCGGCATTATCAGATGTTGAGCCTCTTGTTGAAGAGCTTTTTCAGCATCGCTTTAATAAAGGAAACAATTTAATTGGTCATTCCTTAGGAAATTTAATCCTAGCAGCAATGACCAACATTACCGGTGACTTTGTTCATGCAATCAGAGAAATGAGCACAGTGTTAAATGTACGAGGAAAAGTTTTACCAGCGGCAAACACAAGTGTTATTTTAAATGCAGAAATGGAAGACGGAACCGTTGTAACAGGAGAATCAAAGATTCCATTTTCAGGGAAGAAGATCAAGCGGGTTTTTCTTAGTCCAAGTATGATCGAACCACTGCCGGAAACGGTTGAAGTGATTCGAGACGCTGATCTAATTATTATTGGACCTGGCAGCTTGTACACGAGTATTTTACCGAATCTGCTTGTTCCTAAAATTGGAGAAGAGGTTCGCAAAGCAAAAGCAAAAAAGGTGTACATTTGCAATGTGATGACACAGGCTGGTGAAACCTTGGATTTCTCTGCTAGTGATCACGTTAAAGCCTTATACGATCATATGCAGGAAGCATTCATTGATACGATTCTTGTCAATGAAGAAGAAATTCCTGAAAACATTAAATCACTTTATGAGGAAGAGCTAGCAAAACCAGTACACTATGATATTGAGAACCTAAAATCATTAGGGCTCGAAGTGTTAACAGATAAAATTATTAGTTATGAAAATAATGTGATTAGACATGATACAAATAAGGTTGCGAAGCTATTATATGGAATTCTACAACAAGAGATGACATGAGTTCCTGGTAAAGAATGGGGGTGCAGAGTTGTCATTTGCATCTGAGACGAAAAAAGAATTAACAAACTTAGAACTAAAGCCATGCTGTTTAAAAGCGGAGCTATCAGCACTTATTCGAATGAATGGATCTCTTTCATTTTCAAACCGGATGTTAATTTTAGACATACAAACTGAAAATGCAGCGATTGCAAGAAGAATCTATACTCTTCTTAAAAAACAATATGAAATATCAGTGGAGCTACTTGTTCGAAAAAAGATGCGCTTGAAGAAAAACAATGTCTACATTGTCCGCCTTATTGAACGAGCAAAGGACATCTTAGAAGATCTAGATATTCTTGATGAAGGATTTACATTTTATAGAAGTATCTCTGAAAATCTAGTGAAAAAAAAATGTTGCAAACGCTCTTATATTAGAGGAGCCTTTCTTGCAGGAGGTTCTGTTAATAATCCGGAAACCTCATCTTATCACCTTGAAATTTTCTCACAATATAAGGAGCATAATGATTCCCTTTGTGAGTTAATGAATACATTTGAATTAAACAGCAAAACGCTAGAACGAAAAAAAGGGTTTATCACTTACTTAAAAGAAGCAGAAAAAATCACCGAGTTTCTAAACATTATCGGTGCTCATCAGGCATTACTTCGATTTGAGGATGTTCGTATTGTTCGAGACATGCGTAACTCCGTTAACCGTTTAGTCAACTGTGAAACAGCTAACCTAAACAAAACAATTGGAGCTGCTCTTAGACAGGTCGAAAATATCCGATATATCGATGATAAAATTGGGTTAGATGCTTTACCAGATAAATTACGCGAAATCGCTAGGCTTCGAGTAGAATACCAGGATGTCACATTAAAAGAGCTTGGAGAAATGGTATCAAGCGGTACAATAAGCAAATCAGGCATTAACCATCGCTTAAGAAAGCTAGACGAAATAGCTGAACAACTTAGATCAGGCCAGCCGTTATCTATAAAATAAAAATAAAAAGAGAAGAGGAGATTACCATGGTTGAAAAACAAGTTGAAGTAAATCTAAAAACAGGTTTACAAGCACGTCCAGCGGCATTATTTGTTCAAGAAGCAAATCGTTTTGCATCAGATATTTTTTTAGAGAAAGATGGAAAGAAAGTTAATGCTAAAAGCATTATGGGTTTAATGAGTTTAGCCGTAAGTAATGGGGCTGTCATTCAGCTCATTGCAGAGGGAAGCGATGAGCAAGAAGCTGTTGAAGCATTAACAAAATTTGTTCAACAAGAAGGATAAGTAATAAGGCACACCAAAGAAGAATCAGCGGTGTGTCTTTCTTTTTAAGGTGGGAGAGAGATGCTAAAGGATTTATATACGGAAGAACGAATGGCACCTACTGTTCGTTTATTTTTTGCGATGGTAGAAGAAAATTATACAAGACTATGTTCAAGTATAGAAAACATTCCCCAAAATGTTTTAGACTATAAAGGAAAAGATGGGCAGTACAACAGTATCGCCCAATTAATTAGGCATTTAGCATATGTTGACCTTAGGTGGGCATATCGGATAAAGGGTGAACCTATTCCAGATACACTTGAGAAAAAATATGGACCGATGATTGATGAAAAAGGACAGCTTCCTCCCGTTTCTGGACTATCAATTGATCAATTACTCCAAGATTATGATGAAGTATATCAGCATTTTCGTAGGGAATGTTTAAGGTTAAAGGATAAGGATTTAAAGGTTGTAGTAGATTATGAGGACGGAAAAAAAGCAACGATTCAATGGGGGATCTGGCATATGGCGGACCATAGTCGATATCATCAGGCACATATTAATCTGATATTAAAAGAAAAAAGCTAAAACCAAAAATGGCTTTAGCTTTTCAATCATCATTATTTACCTAACGTGTTGCGATCTAATACTTTGTCAATTAAACCATACTCTAGGGCACGTTCAGCTGTCATGAAGTTATCACGCTCTGTGTCACGTTCGATCACATCAAGTGATTGACCTGTACGTTCAGATAGGATTTTGTTTAATTTATCGCGCAGGAACAAGATACGTTTTGCAGCGATTTCGATTTCAGTTGCTTGACCTTGAGCTCCGCCAAGTGGTTGGTGGATCATCACTTCAGAGTTAGGAAGTGCATATCGTTTACCTTTGTCCCCAGCCGCAAGTAAGAATGCACCCATTGAAGCAGCCATACCGATACAAATTGTTGAAACGCTTGGCTTAATGAACTGCATTGTATCATAAATTGCCATACCAGCTGTAATGGATCCACCTGGGCTGTTAATGTAGATTGAGATATCTTTTTCCGGATCTTCTGCTTCTAGAAAAAGGAGCTGAGAAACGATAGAGTTTGCCACATTATCGTCAATCGCACTACCAAGCATAATAATACGGTCTTTCAAAAGACGAGAGTAAATGTCATAAGCACGCTCACCACGGTTTGTTTGTTCAATAACTGTTGGGATTAAATTCATTTTCGTATTCCTCCTTTAATATAAGAAAGATTTTTTGTTCTAAAGGGTAATGGAAATAAAATTATGTAATCCTTTAGAACTTTGCACATAGACTTGAAACAAATTGGTAAATCTTTATGTATCTCCATCATACAACTAAGGTCAATAAAGGTCAAACGAAAAGACCGAAGTATCACAATGAATTTTAAAATGGCTAATATCTATGTGTTCTTTACTATCTTATGTATGGTAAAAGCATAACATGTAATCATGTTTCCCACATTTTTTATATTTCAAACAAGGATGAAAGAAAGCAAACCCATTTGATCTGATTTATCAGACGCCATTGCTTAGCGTTGATTTAATTAGAAGATTTTTCAAGTAAATACTTGAAAATACAGTTGAAATTAATAGGAAGTTACCGTATAATTTTTCGTACTGATATATATTGTGCGCTCGTAGCTCAGTTGGATAGAGCGGTGGTTTCCGGTACCACGTCTGTCGGGGGTTCGAATCCCTCCGAGCGCGTTAATAAGAAAACCTCTCGATAGAATTCGAGAGGTTTTTCTTATGTCTAAAGGTATATCCAAGCTCCCCCTTGACTGATACTGATGTCGAGGAGGTGTACTGATGGAAGAGGACCTATATGTCATAAACGGAAAAGCAGCAATTTTATCTTCATTATTAAATGGGAATATACCATCTGCAAAAGAGTGTCATCTCACTCCAGAAGACTTTGAACAAATTTGTGTGGAGCTGTATCAAGAAGGGTACTTAATGAGAACGAATTTGGGAAATGTCCTTAATGCGGAAGTATCCGATAAAGGGATGACTTATCTTCACACCGTTAATGAGAAATTAAGTTAAATGTGTTCTAATGAAGCCTAAGAACGTCTGCGTTTTTAGGTTTATTATGTTTGTTTTGCTTGTCTTTATAGTTCGAATATTACAAAAGTGACACGGTGTCACTTTTTGTGTTGACTTATGACACGGTGTCATATATAATTGCTATTGCGGTCGATTGTGACACGGTGTCACTAGTTAGTGAGGAGAGTGTAATAATGCCAAAACAAACGTTTTTTCAAATACCAAAAGAAAAGCAGGATACATTAATTCAATCAGCTAAGGAGGAGTTTTCCAGAGTTCCGCTACATGAGGCGTCTATTGCCAATATTATTAAAAGTGCAGGAATTCCTAGAGGAAGCTTTTATCAATATTTTGAGGATAAAGAAGATTTATTTTATTACCTAACGAATGAGCTTGCTCAAAAAAATAACGAGAGATTTATTACGATCTTACAAGAGAAAAATGGTGACTTGTTTGAGTCGTTTATTGAACTATTTCGAATCATGATTAAACACCATAGAAAACAAGAGAATCGAAACTTTTTTAAAAATGTGTTTTTAAATATGAATTATAAGCTTGAAAATACCTTGTCAGATAATGTGTACAGTGAGAATAAGAAAAAACAGTATTTGAGCATGTTATCGTTAATTAATAGAGCTAATTTGAACATACAAGATGAGGAAGAATTACATCAAGTCATCTTAATTATGAAAGCAATAACGTTTCAAAACCTTGTTCAAGCGTTTGGGCGGGATTTAACGAATGAAGAAACCTTAAAAAATTATATTGAACAAATTGAACTGCTTAAAAGAGGTATTTATAAAGGAGTGCACTAATTGTGCATCGTAAAATGATATTTTCATAGGAAAAGAGGTTACAATATGGAAGAGACTTTACAAAAAAAACCACCATATTTAATGATTGCAATATTGTTTATCGGAGCTTTTGTTTCGTTTTTAAATAACTCACTTTTAAATGTGGCACTGCCGTCTATGATGGTGGATTTGGGAATTGAAGACTATTCAACGATACAGTGGCTTGCTACAGGATACATGTTAGTCAGCGGTGTATTAATTCCGGCATCGGCGTTTTTACTAACACGATTTTCAAATCGTAGCTTATTTATTACATCGATGGTCATTTTTACATTAGGTACTGCACTAGCAGCGTTTGCACCGAACTTTGAATTATTACTCACTGGACGTATGGTTCAGGCAGCTGGTTCATCGGTAATGGGACCATTATTAATGAATGTAATGCTTGTCAGCTTCCCACGTGAAAAACGTGGTGCAGCAATGGGAGTTTTCGGATTAGTTATGATTACAGCTCCAGCAATTGGGCCAACATTATCAGGGTATATTGTTGAGCACTATGACTGGCGTTTATTATTTGAAATGATTTTACCATTAGCAATTATTACTCTCGTATTGGCGTTTTGGAAATTTGAAAATGTCATGGAGCAAAACAAAGAAGTAAAGCTTGATTACTTTTCAGTTATTTTATCGTCAATTGGTTTCGGTGGATTATTATATGGGTTCAGTTCTGCAAGCTCAGACGGCTGGACAGATGCAATTGTCTTAACAACTCTTATTGTAGGGTTTATTGCATTAATCATTTTCGTTTATCGTCAGCTGAAAATGGATGAACCTTTATTAGATTTACGCGTTTATAAGTATCCAATGTTTGCACTTGGTTCTGTGATTGCGATGGTGAATGCGGTAGCGATGTTCTCTGGTATGATTTTAACACCAGCGTATGTTCAAAATGTTAGAGGAATTTCACCTCTTGATTCTGGTTTAATGATGTTACCTGGTGCGATCATTATGGGACTGATGTCACCGATTACGGGTAAATTATTTGATAAATTTGGTCCGCGTGTTCTGGCTATTGTCGGATTATCGGTTACAGCTGTTTCCACTTATATGTTAGCAAATGTACAAATCGACACTAGTTACGGTCACATTATTTTTATCTATTCACTTCGTATGTTTGGAATGTCTATGGTCATGATGCCAATTATGACAAATGGGTTAAACCAACTACCAACAAAATTAAATCCACATGGAACTGCAGTTAATAATACGGTTCAACAGGTATCAGGTTCCATCGGTACAGCTATACTTGTTACGATCATGAATTCTGTGACAAAAACAGAGGCAGAAAGCTTAATGACTGGTGTTGACCCAACAACTTTAACATCATCTGCTCAAGCTTTACTTATGCAGAAATCGTTATTAGCAGGTATTCAATATTCCTTCTACGTTGCCTTAGGTATGAATATTGTTGCATTGTTACTATCTATTTTTGTGAAACGTGTAGATACGAGCAAAGAAGCTGTT
>DASQMK010000071.1:0-4385 GCA_035645575.1 Metabacillus sp. | reverse complement strand
GAGCATAAACAGGCTCGAATTTATCTTGTATAGGTTGAAAGGGGGAACCTCTGTGGAAACAAAAAAATGGGGAAAAGCAATCCTATATGGTCTTATCACCATTTTTGTTATTGCATTAGTTACAAGTCTAATATTTTCTTTACTTTTAAAGTTCACGAATCTTACTGAATCTTCTATTACATGGATCATACTCGGTTTATCTATTTTCGCATTGTTCATAGGGGGCTTTGTTGCTGGAGGAAACGGAAAGGAAAAAGGATGGCTAATTGGAGGTATCACTGCTCTTCTTTTCTCTCTCATTATTCTTTTATTTAAATTTTTAGGATATGGTGAGATTTTTTCGATGCAAGAGCTCATGTATCATGGGGGATTTTTGCTAGTTGCGATGTTAGGTGGAATATTTGGTGTTAATATGGCATCTTCTAGAGCAAAATAAAACCAGGGCAATATAAACCCTGGTTTTTTTATTATGTACTTGTTAGTCTTTAATAACTTCACGTACAGATTTACGATCAAATGTTAGACGAGTTCCATCTCCAACTTTTAGAACGATTTTGTTCTCATCAATTGAGTCAAGGATACCGTGTAATCCACCGATTGTAACAATCTTGTCGCCCTTTTGAAGGCTGTTTTGCATTTCGCGAACCGCTTTTTGTTGTTTTTGTTGCGGACGAATTAGCAAGAAATAAAAAATCGCAAACATTAATACTAACGGTAAGACTGTTCCTAGCATTTCCATTTATATCACCCCTTTCATACAATATTAAAAGTTTTTAGCATTCGGTTTATTAAATCCATATGCTTCAAAAAATTCATCCCGGAAATCACCTAAGCGATCTTCACGAATTGCTTGTCTAACTTTCTCCATTAAGTTTACCAGAAAATATAGGTTATGATAAGAAGTTAATCTCAATCCAAATGTTTCATCACTTTTTATTAAATGACGAATATAGGCACGAGAGTAATTTCTACATGTATAGCAATCACAATTTTCATCTAATGGTCCGAAGTCTCTAGCATACTTTGCATTTTTTACGACTAAGCGTCCCTCGCTTGTCATAAGTGTACCATTACGGGCAATTCGAGTTGGAAGTACACAATCAAACATGTCAATTCCTCGAATAGCACCATCTATTAAGGAATCAGGTGAGCCCACTCCCATTAAATATCGCGGCTTGTTATCAGGCATTAATGGAGTAGTGAATTCTAACACACGGTTCATCACATCCTTAGGCTCCCCTACTGATAAACCGCCAACTGCGTAACCTGGAAAATCCATTGACACCAAATCTTTAGCACTTTGCTTCCTGAGCTCCTCATATTCCCCACCCTGAATAATTCCAAAGAGACCTTGATCGTTTGGACGTCCATGAGCCTTTAAGCATCGCTCTGCCCAACGACTAGTACGCTCAACCGATTTCTTCATATAATCATATTCAGCAGGATATGGTGGACATTCATCAAAAGCCATCATAATATCTGATCCTAAATCATTTTGGATTTGCATCGCTTTTTCAGGAGATAGGAAAAGCTTATCTCCGTTTAAATGATTCCGGAAGTGAACGCCTTCTTCTTCAATTTTACGAAATTCACTTAAACTAAAGACTTGGAATCCACCTGAATCAGTTAAAATTGCCCGATCCCAATTCATGAATTTATGTAGGCCGCCAGCTTCCTTGACAATCTCATTCCCTGGACGTAACCATAAATGATAGGTATTACTCAGAATAATACCTGCTCCCATTTCCTTTAGCTCTTCGGGAGACATTGTTTTAACTGTTGCTAATGTTCCAACAGGCATAAACACAGGAGTCTCAAAACTGCCATGTGGTGTATGGACCCTTCCTAGTCGTGCTCCTGTTTGTTTACATGTTTTAATAAGTTCGTACCGAATTGGTGAAGTTGACACCCTATTTCCTCCTTAAAAAGAAATGTGAAAGAGCATTAGTCACTCAGTTTCATTTCTTATATGAAAACCATTTTTTAAACTAACTTAAATAATTAGCATCGCATCTCCAAAGCTAAAAAAACGATACTTCTCTTTTACTGCTGTTTCATATGCATTTATTACATATTCTCTTGAAGCTAAAGCACTAACTAACATAATAAGAGATGATTTAGGAAGATGAAAGTTTGTAATCATTCCATCAATTCCTTTAAACTCATACCCAGGATAAATGAAAATATTGGTCCAGCCGCTTTCTGCAACAAATTGGCCATTATGTTTTGAAGCAATCGTTTCAAGAGTTCTTGTTGAAGTGGTGCCTACAGAGATAATTCTACCGCCTTTTAATCTTACTTCATTTAACAGAGCTGCAGTACCATCTGTTACTTGATAAAATTCTGCATGCATTTCATGCTCCTCTACTGTTTCTGCACTTACTGGACGGAAGGTTCCTAAGCCGACATGCAGGGTAATAAAGGCAATATGAACTCCCTTTTTCTTTAATTGTTCAAGAATTTCTTCTGTAAAGTGCAGTCCAGCTGTTGGAGCTGCTGCAGAACCAATTTCGCGGGAAAAAACAGTTTGATAGCGTTCACGGTCATCTAATTGTTCCTTTATATAAGGTGGTAAAGGCATCTCTCCTAATGCATCAAGCACTTCGTAAAAAATTCCTTCATAGTCAAATTTCAGCAATCTACCACCATGGTCACTAGTTCCAACGCATGTCGCCTTCAAGGTACCTGATCCAAATGTAATAACAGTTCCTTCTTTTACTCTTTTAGCAGGTTTCACCAGTGTTTCCCATATATCTTCTTCCTGTTGCTTTAGTAATAATATTTCAATACTCGCACCTGTGCCTTCTTTCATCCCAAATAAACGTGCTGGCATTACCCTAGTATTATTTAAAACTAAGCAATCGCCTTCTTGGAAATAATCAATAATGGATTTAAACGATTCATGTTTTAATTCACCATTTTCTTTCTGAAGGACCATTAATCTCGAAGCATCGCGTTCTTTTAATGGGACTTGTGCTATCAATTCTTCAGGAAGATGAAAATCAAATAATTCTACTTTCAACATATTCACCTAATTTCTACCTTACTTGTGTCTTTTTTTACGTAACTCACTATTTAAATCTGCCAAAAAGGGAGAATACAAACGAAAGAATAATACTGACAACAATGCATGTTACAATTGGAAAGAATACTGTCGTGTTTCCTTTTTTAAAAACAATATCTCCAGGTAGTTTTCCAATAAACTGCATAAAAAATCCAACAACAAGAAGGATTCCGCCAATGATCATTAATACTTTTGGAAAATCAATCATGATGAGGAGCCTCCATTTGAAAATGTTGATAAACAAGATCTGTTACAATTCTTCCCCTAGGCGTTCGTTGTAAAAAGCCAATTTGTAATAAATAGGGCTCATAAACGTCCTCAATTGTATGTGATTCTTCTCCTATTGTTGCCGAGATTGTATCAATTCCAACCGGTCCTCCACGAAATTTCTCAATAATTCCTAAAAGAAGCTTGTGATCGATATGATCAAGACCTAATTTATCGACCTGTAGCCTTTCAAGTGCATCAACTGCTAATTGGGTTGATATTGTTTCTTCACCCATTACTTGTGCAAAATCTCTCACCCTTTTAAGCAGGCGATTAGCTATCCTGGGTGTACCTCTTGATCTTCTAGCCATTTCGATCGCTGCTTCATGTTCCAACCCAATACCAAATAGATCAGCTGTTCTTTCGATAATATAAGCAAGCTGTTTCTCATTATAATATTCAAGTCTACTTAATACACCAAATCGATCACGAAGTGGAGCTGTTAAAAGACCTACTCTAGTCGTAGCTCCGATTAACGTAAAGGGGGGAAGATCTAAACGGACAGATCTAGCAGTAGAACCTTTCCCGATGATAATATCCAAGCAAAAGTCTTCCATCGCTGGATACAACACTTCCTCTATGGATCGATGCAAACGATGAATTTCGTCGATAAATAATACATCACCAGGTTCCAAAGCTGTTAATACAGCAGCTAAATCACCTGGCCTTTCGATCGCTGGGCCAGAGGTTGTTCTTATATTAACACCCATTTCATTTGCAATAATCGTCGCTAAAGTTGTTTTTCCTAAACCTGGCGGTCCATATAAAAGAACATGATCAAGGGTTTCACTCCGCATCTTAGCAGCTTCAATAAACACTCTTAAATTTTCCTTCACTTTGTCTTGACCTATATATTGAGACAATGTTTGAGGTCTTAAACTTTGTTCTATATACGATTCTTGTAAATCCGCTTCACTTGATACAAGGCGTTCATCCATGAGTTATCACCTTACTTTAATAGCTTTTGCAATGCTTTTTTTACATATTGATCCGTTGTTAAGGTATCTTCTTGCAAGGATGGGACAATTTTTTTAATTTCACGTTGAGCGTATCC
>DASQMK010000070.1:0-4500 GCA_035645575.1 Metabacillus sp. | reverse complement strand
AATTTAAATCATCATCCAAAATTAAGAAATAAGGTGATTATGCCCCATATTTATGTCATTTTATTTATTTTTATTGTATTGGCATCCGTTGCTACCTATTTAATTCCAGCAGGTGTTTATGAGAGAGTTCCAGGACCTGAGGGTAGGACAACAATTGATCCAAATTCCTATCATGCTGTTGAACAGTCACCTATTGGGGTAGTTGATTTTATGACTGCCATACCAAGAGGTTTAGTAGCAGCTGGGGAAGTCGTCTTTTTTACATTTATCATTGGCGGTTTATTTGCAGTCATAAAAAAACAGGTCTAATTGAGATAGGGGTAGATAAGCTTACAAGGAGATTTTTAACAAAAAGCGTCATAATTATTCCTGTTTTAGTACTATTATTTGCGACAGTATGTAGTTTAATAGGAACTCAGGAATTAAGTTTAGTTTATGTTCCAGTCATTCTCCCGTTAATGATCGCTTTGGGTTATGATTCAATGGTTGCAGTGGCTATTGCCTTGGTAGCCACCACAGCGGGATTTACAACTGGTTTTCTTAATCCGATAAACACAGGACTGGGTCAAAAATTGTCTGGGTTACCGGTTTTCTCTGGTTTAGAACTAAGGATTGTAGCTTTTATTGTTTTTGTCCTTATCGGTGTAGTTTACATTATTCGGTATGCACAAAAAGTAAAGAAAAACCCGATGGACAGTCTTGTTTATGAAGAAGATTCTAAAAAGAGATCACAATACCATTTAGCATCAACATCCATAGGATATAAGGCTACATCAAGGCAAAAACTCGCCTCTGCTCTTCTTTTTGTATTTTTTGGCTTATTAGTTTATGGAGTGCTTGCTCAAGGTTGGTTTATGTTAGAAATGGCAGGCTTGTTCATTGTTATGGGAATTGTAGTTGGAAGTACATCTGGATTAACATTGTCAGAGATTTGTGAAGGGTTTAATGAAGGATTTCGTGAAGTGTTAGTTGGAGCATTCATTGTCGGTGTTGCCCGAGCAGTTGCTGTAGTGATGGAAGATGGGTTAGTAATGGATACTATTGTTAATAGTCTTAGTATGATTGTAGGAGAATTCCCGGCAGTTTTTAGTGCTATCGGTATGTTTATTCTGCAAATGCTATTCAATTTCTTAGTACCCTCCGGGAGTGGTCAAGCTTTAGTGACGATGCCAATTATGGCTCCATTGTCGGATTTAATTGGGGTTACAAGACAAACTGCTGTATTAGCGTACCAATTTGGAGATGGTATCGGTAATATTTTGTACCCTACTTCTGGATATTTCATGGCAACACTTGCTTTAGCGGGAGTTTCATGGCAAAAATGGGTAAGATTCTACCTGCCGTTGTTTTCAATATGGTTTGTTGTCGCGATAATTTTCTTAATATTCGCTCAATTGATTCAGTGGAATGGATGATTATAAATGAAAAATTGTAAAGGGAGTTGTTCTTATGGAAAAAATGGACCTCATGATCAAAAACGGAAATGTTGTTCTACCAACTGGTTCAGAACAACTTGATATAGGAATTAAAGATGGACTCATTCAAATTCTTGGCAAGAATCTAGTGAATGAAGCGGAAAAAATATGGGATGCAACAAACCAATACGTTTTTCCTGGGATGATTGATGTTCATGTGCATTTTAGTGAGCCTGGCAGAGAGCATTGGGAAGGGTTTCACACAGGCTCACAGATGATGGCAGCAGGTGGATGTACAACTTATTTTGATATGCCGTTAAATGGAATTCCTTCCACAGTTACAAAGGAAGCTTTATTTGAAAAAGCAAAACTAGGTAGTGAAAAGTCATTTGTAGATTTTAGCTTGTGGGGAGGACTTGTCCCGGGAAATGAGGGGGACCTGGAAGCTCTGGCTGAATCAGGAGCAATCGGATTTAAAGCGTTTCTTTCAACAACAGGAAATAAAGAATTTGAAGCAGTTGATGATATTACCTTACTAAATGGAATGAAGCAGATTGCAAAGCTAGGTAAGATCTTGGCCCTACACTCTGAAAGTGCGGCGGTGACTAATTGGTTAAAGGTGCAGAAGGAAAAGGAAGGTAAGTTTACAGCTGATGACTATTTAGAGACACGCCCAATTATGGCTGAGGTCGAGGCTGTACAGCGAGCTATCTACTACTCTGAGATCACAGGCTGTCCTCTCCATTTTGTTCATATTAGCTCTGCAGAGGCTATTGAAATAATTGAACAAGCCAAAAGGAAGGGATTAAACATAACTGTTGAAACCTGTCCTCATTACCTGTTATTTAATCACCAACATTTAAGAGAACTAGGAACAGTAGCAAAGTGTGCACCACCTCTCAGAGAAAAGGAAGAGCAAGAAAAATTAATGAATCTTTTAATCAATCAAAAATTCGATATGATTTCTTCAGATCATTCTCCATGTCCTTATGAATTAAAAGATCCTAAGATCCATAACTTATTCCAGGCATGGGGAGGAATTAGCGGTGGTCAATTTACTTTATTATCAATGATTGAGCTTGCTGTAAAGTACAAAATTCCATTTGAATTTGTGGCAAAATGGACAGCACAAGCTCCATCTGAGCGCTTTGGACTTTCAGATCGAAAGGGGACAATAAAAGAGGGCAGAGACGCAGATTTTGCGATTGTTACTTTAAATGAATCGTTTACTGTGACAGAAGAAAATTTTTATGCAAAGCATAAAGAAAGCCTTTATGTAGGACATACGTTTCCATGTAAGATAACTGGGACTATTAATAGAGGAAATGTGGTTTATGAGAATGGGAGAGTGCCAGAAGTAGCTCCAGGTGGGGGCTGGGTGAAGCCGGTTGAGGTTGAAACAGCAAACATTTAAGTAAAAATGTATAGCAAAACCTTTGATAAATAAAAAGGTTTTGCTTTTTATTTTCGAGAATACTCTAGTTATATATTTAAATAGATTGGAGGAATAAAGTGTGAACAAAGCAATCGTAGGGTCAAAATCAATGGTCGTTAGTCCGCATTATTTAGCATCTCAAGTTGGAAATTCAATTTTGGAAAGAGGAGGAAATGCATTTGATGCAGCAGTAGCGGTGAGTGCTTGTCTTGCTGTAGTGTATCCTCATATGACCGGACTTGGAGGGGACTCATTTTTTCTTACATATAGCAGTAATGAACAAAGGGTAAGAGTCTATAACGGAAGTGGTCGATCTGGTTTAAATCTGACACGGGAAGTGTATGAAGGGAAAGATTCAATCCCAATTCGGGGAATCGAAAGTGCCATTACGGTTCCTGGCATGGTGGATAGTTGGAATGCCGTTTTAAAAGAATATGGCAATTTAACATTAGAAGAAGTATTGCAACCTGCAATCGAGTATGCTGAATATGGGTTTCCGCTTTCACCTGATCAGCATGAAAACACGGTAAAGAGGGCGGAATTGTTAAAGGAAGATCGTGATGCAGCGCAAATTTTTTTACCGAATCAGCAGATTCCTATGGCATATCAACGATTCATCCAATCCGATTTATCAAAAACTTTAAAGCATCTAGCGAAATACGGAAGAGATGATTTTTATAAAGGGAAGTTGGCGGAACGAATTGTTTCAAGTTTAAAAAACAAGGGCAGCCGCTTAACATCAGAGGATTTTGCTAACCATGAAGGAGAATGGATAGATCCAATTACCACAACCTACAGAGGCTATGACGTGTATCAGGCACCACCAAATTCACAAGGGTTTGTTGGGTTAATGGCGTTGAATATTTTAGAAAATTTTGATTTCAACTCAGTTGAAGAAGGATCTTATCGTTATTATCACCTACTAGTAGAAGCGTTAAAAAGAAGCTTTCAGGATCGCAACAAACATCTAACAGATCCACAATTTTATGATATCCCATTAGAACAATTAATAAGCAAATCTTACGGAAAAAAAATGGCGGCAGAGCTTCGGTTTGACAGAGCAAGGGAAGTTGAAACCCAGTCGGTTGGAAGAGATACAGCTCATGCAGCTGTCATTGATCAGGAAGGAAATGCTGTTTCATTTATTCAAAGCCTTTATTTTGAATTTGGTTCAGGTGTTGTTGCAGGGGATACGGGGATTGTGATGCAAAATCGAGGGTCCTTTTTCTCTTTAGATTCATCTCAAGTTAATTGTCTTGAACCGGGAAAAAAGTCATTTCATACGTTAATGCCTGCGATGGTATTAAAAGAAGGGATGCCGCGAATCCTTTATGGAACACAAGGTGGAGAGGGTCAGCCTCAGACCCAAACGGCTATCCTTACAAGAATGATTGATTACGGCATGGATCCACAATCTGCCATTAGCGCCCCAAGATTTGTATGGGGAAGAACTTGGGGAGAACAAACACAAGAGCTGAAAATAGAAGGCCGAGTGAGCCTAGATGTTCTTGAGGAATTATCAAAAGCAGGTCATGTCGTTAATAAAGTCGATGATTTTGATGGAATTATGGGTCACGCAAACGCTATTCTGATCGATGACCAGGGCTTTGTTCACGGTGGGGTTGACCCAAGAAGTGATGGAGCAGCAGT
>DASQMK010000069.1:0-2833 GCA_035645575.1 Metabacillus sp. | reverse complement strand
CATATACCCGCTTACCCCTAATTTTAAGGCTTCTATCACATATTCATTATCGTCAAAAGTGGTCAGCATGAGTATTTTCATTTGAGGAAAGCGCAATCGTAAAACCTTTGCTGCTTCAATCCCGTCCATTTCAGGCATGCGTATATCTAAAATAGCTACATCAAAAACCTGCTTATCACAAAGATTAACTGCTTCCTTGCCATTATCCGCCTCACCTGTTACATTAATCTCCACGTCTGTTTCGATCATCGCCTTTAAGCCTTGCCGAACCATCACTTGATCTTCGGCTAGTAGTACCTTAATCATTTAACCCTCTCCGTTCAATTAATCGAATGCTCCCTCTCACGATGAATTGGCGTTCATCATAATCGATTTCAAGTGACCCTCCTACTTTTTCTAATCGATCTCGCATCGCTTTCAACCCATACCCTTCTTGGAAAAAAGAGGTTGAGGTGACAAGGTTAGACACTTCAAAGCGAAAAATACTCCCACCAGGTGATTCAAACATGACTTGTGCTTCTCTTGTAGAACTATGCTTCATAATATTAGTTAGTGCTTCTTGAACAGCACGATAGATCGCAAAAGACTGCTCACCTGTTAACGGTGCAGCAAACGCCCCATGCTTAACTGAGAAATTTATTTTCATAAAGCTTTTCATTTCTAACTTACGAATTAATCGGATCACACCTTGTAATCCTCCGACTTCTTGTTGCTTAAACGATTTTACAGCACGTCTTGTTTCCTCTAAGCTCTGCTGGGCAAGCTCCTTAATATTTTCTATTTTTTCTTTGTCCTTATTATCTGTATGTAAGCGAAATACCTCGAGCTGCATAATCAGTGCAGTTAGTTTATGTCCAACTGAATCATGGATTTCATGACCGATTAACATTCGCTCATCTTGTCTTGCCTGTTCTTCTTCTATCACGAGCTGCCTTTTCATCTTTCTATATTCATCTAGTAAAGCATCATTCTTTTTTTGTACCTCTATTTGTCGTTCATGTAAAGATTGATAGTGAAACATCGCGAGATTCACTAACAGAAAAAAAAGGCTAAACCAAAGCAATTGTGAAGTAGTAAGGTTTGCCTCTAAAACAATCCATGTCAAACTACCTAGTTGAAACGCCATCACAATCAAGCTTTTCAAACGAGGTAGATAATACACTGCTTCTGCTATAATTAAAGCTTGAATAAGAAATAAATATGTAATAAACACATCTGTAATGGGATAGAAGATAATGATCGTTAACAGAGCTTGGATGGAGAATAACGCTGTTTGCAAAATTGTTTTTTCTTTAAAAAGAGGTAGAATAAAGACGATAAGAAGGAATAAACAAATACCCGCTAATTGTCCTTCGGTTACATTTGAGGGAAATTCAAAAAAAATGACCGCCCATACAGCGCAATAAATAGCAAGCCAAATAAAATACATCTTCTTCATTCTTATATACAAACTCCTCTAAAAAGCCATCCGTTTTCCATTATTATACTATAAATCGCACATCTAGGGATATACGACTACTCAATTATAGGGGATTATGTTTTATATAGTTATTTGACTTGCTTTTGTCGTTTTCTTTCAGATGTCAAAACAAATTGCTAAATCGTTTTCCCCTTTTTCTTAGCATCTGAGTCCAATCCAGTCCCCAATTGCTATTCCAATAGACAATCCAATCGGTAAACCTAAGGCAATATTGTCGAATAATGTTAATCCAAATATGATACCCAAGCTCATCCCAAGCGACATGTAAGTTCCAAAATAATATCCCTCCGGCACAGATTTATGTTTTTTCTTGAGATGTAATTCGGTTTGATAAAGAAGTTGTTTATGCTTTTTTACCATTATTTTGTCAATCTTGTCTTTATTCGCGTTTAAATGAATGAAGTGTTCCTTAAATTCTAGTAGAAATTGCTCACATTCCTTACAAGTGGTTGCTAATGAATCTAGCTTTTCAACAAGTCGTGCACATTTATCTAAGTTAAGCACCAAAGAGATTTTTTTATAATTTTCTCCTTTAAGTACCTTTATCACTCTATTTATTTCATCAACATGTTCCTTCATTAGAAATCATCCATTGTGAGAAAACGTTCTACTTTTACATACGTATTCTTGTTGAAAAAGTTCCAAAAACATAAAAAAACAGCTCAGCACAAATAATTGCGCTGAGCTGTTTCATGATGTGTTATTAATATTATGATTCATTCAAAGCAGGTTTACCCGCCTCGACTAGAACTTTGTTTTGATTCATGAAAAGCGTTAAGATGATCATTAATACTCCGGTTCCGGTTAACAGCCATTCAATTTTAATGATATCTGCGATTGGACCAAAGATGAGCATTCCGATCGGCATCATAGAAGTTGAAATCATCCCCATGACACCAAATACTCTACCTAGATAATCTTCCTCAATTTTTTCCTGTAATAACACGGTTGTTGGTGTATTAAAGATTGGCATAGCAACCCCAAATATGCCCATGAAAATCAAATAAATCCAAAACATCGGAGACATACCTAGGGCAAATGTGCAGGCACCCATAATGAGACTTGCAAATGCCATGGTTTTCACTTTATTTGGAAAGCCTCCCCAGGAAGCAATGATTCCTCCACCTACCATCATGCCAATAGAAAAGGCAATTTCGATTGCCGTTAGCCTCCACACGTCATCACCAAAGGTTCTAGTAACCTGAAGTGGAGTCAAAAAGGCTGCAGGAGCCATCAAGACAAAGAAAACGGCGAAAAACAGGAAGAACTTCTTAAGAAAAGCGTGGTTATTCACATATTGTAAGCCTTGTTTAAAATCACTAAAATAGCTTGTTTTTTGTTTTTCTGTTGCTC